>JALVEF010000242.1 GCA_027031185.1 Saprospiraceae bacterium | reverse complement strand
GCACAAAATTTTTTTGGGACAGGGCAGTTTGTCGGGATATTTTTAACGAGTGATATTTTCGCCGTCATGGAGATATCGCGGGTGGTGGGCAGGCACCGTACCCGCCTTGCCGGATTTTCGGAGTAACCGGAGCCGTGCAGTGTCCGCAGAAAACTCCAACGCCATAAAGTTCATTGTGTTGTGATCCCAGCCGCACGAAGCGCACGGAAGATTTATGAGCGAATGACGGGGCTCGAACCCGCGACCCCAACCTTGGGAAGGTTGTGCTCTACCAGCTGAGCTACATTCGCTGATGTGAGCGATGCATTTCCGCCCAACCATTGCAGACTGCAATAATATGGCACTACGCTTTAAGATGCAAAACATCAGAGGCTTTTTTTGCAAAGCCGGTGGCTGTCAGGGCCTTTGGGCGTGTCGTAGTGACACGTAAAAGTCCTGTTATGGCTTTGCTTTTTTGCGGTGGGCCAGGCCGGCCTTGACGATGCGTTCGTTTTTGCGCTTATAGTAGTAGTAGGTCTCGATTTGCGCGCGGATGGGCAGATCGGAGTCCGTTTTTTTGTAGGTGGAGGAGTCCTTGTCGTCCAATAGCCGGGCTTTAATGTTGTCGGACCACTGAATGGCCAGATAGTCTTTGATTTCCTTTTTAAGTTCAGGGTCGTAGATCGGGAAGGCCGTCTCCACGCGCGCGGATAAGTTGCGGTACATCAGGTCGGCAGATGACAAATAAATCAAGTCATCGCCACCGTGATGAAAGCGAAAAACGCGACTGTGCTCCAGGAAGCGGTCAATGATGCTGATGCCGCTGATGTTGTCGCTGATGCCGGGCAGGCCGGGTACCAGGCAGCAAATCCCGCGAATGATCATTTTGACTTTTACACCGGCCTGGCTGGCTTTATAAAGCAGTTTGATAGCTTCTGGGTCCTGGAGACTGTTGCACTTGATGGTGATCTTCGCCTTTTTGCCCTGTTTGGCTTGCTGGACTTCATACTGTATCAGCTTCTCGATGCCGGATCGCAGGTTGAACTGCCCTACCAAGAGATGTTTGAACTTGTGCGGTGGGGATTTGACATTCTCAAGGAAGTAAAAGACGCCGGCGGCCTCTTTGGTCAGGCGTTCATCGGCGGTAAACAGACCGAAGTCACTGTAAATTTGGGCAGTTTTTTCATGGAAGTTGCCTGTACTGAAGTAGGCATACAGCTTGGGTCCGTCCTCTTCCAGCCGGCGGAAGAGGGCCACCTTGGAGTGTACTTTGACGCCGGGAAAACTGTAAAGAACCTGGACACCGGCTTTTTCCAGTTTTTCGCCCCATTCGAGATTGTTTTTTTCGTCAAAACGAGCTTTGACCTCAATAAAAGCAGTGACTTGCTTTCCGGCTTTGGCGGCCTGCATGAGCGCCTGCTGAATACGTGACTTCTTTGAGGTGCGGTATTGGATGATTTTGATGTGTGTGACGTTGGGATCTTTGGCGGCTTCTTCGAAAAGGCGGATGACACTCTCATAAGAATTGTAAGGCAAGTTGATCAGGTGGTCGCCCGCTTTTATTTCATCGAAGATGTTGGGAGCATTTTCGAGCGGTTCGTAAGGCAGTGGCGGCAGGGGCTTGTATTTAAGGTCATCGCGCCCAAAGTCGGGAAACTTGAAAAAGTCGAAGTTATTATGATAGCGACCTTCAGGCAGGAGGTCTATTTTTTCCAGATTAAGGATTTTCATCAGGAAGTTGAGGAGTTGCTTTGGCGCACTGCGGTCATAGACCAGGCGGGAGGCGGGCCCGACATTGCGCTTGGCGAGACTTTCTCTGATTTTTTGGATCAAATCACCGGAAAACTCATCGTCAATATAGAGTTCGGCGTCCCGTGTCAGCTTGATAGAGTAGGAGTCAATGATGTCAAAGCCGGGAAACATCCAACTGACACTCTGCCGGACTATGTCATCCAGCAGGATGATCTCTTTGCGCTTGCCACGTGAGGGCAGGACTACGAAGCGCGGTGTCTCCGCCGATGGGATATTGACGATGGCGTAGTAATTTGGGCCGGTGGGACGCTCTTTGTCTTTCATCATGATGGCCAGGTAGAGTGAGGCATTGTTGAGAAAGGGCCTGACCTTGTCTTTGAGCAGCAAGATGGGATGAATGTACGGGAGAAGCTTGGAGTGGAAGTAGTTCTCGATAAACTTGAGCTGGTCTTTGTTGAGATCCGTGCGCCGCAGGATATAGATTTTCTCTTTTCGCAATGCCGGGACGATCTCATCGGTAAAAATGCGGCTAAACTCCTCCTGGTATTTGTTGACGGTGGCATTTATTTGCTTCAAGGTTTCCTTGGGGTCAAAACCCAGTTCGCGCTTGGTTTTTTTGCCCACGCGGATGAGATTGCGCATCTGACCGACCCGCACCTTAAAAAATTCATCCAGATTGGAGGAGAAAATGGCGAGAAACTGGACGCGGTTGAGCAAAGGCACAGACGGATCCTTTGCTTCTTGCAATACACGATGGTTGAAATACAGCCAGCTAACATCCCGATGGATGTAGGGGTATTTATCCTCAGTCTTGCCCATAGAGGCGATGTTGTTTTTTGTAAATTCAGTCTCCCACATGATGTTTTGAATAATGGCCAAAGATAGGTATTTGTGCCGTTAAAAGCCCATAGTTTTTTGATAGTTTACACGCCCTTTAGGGCGTGTGTGGTTTCCACTTTATGGCATTCTATCAATTGTAATGGATGGTAGATTCGGCCAACAGCAGTATATGTAGTTCGGCGGGGCTCGGTTCGACAATTAGATGCTTCGGCAAGTAGGCTGGCTCAATGCAGCACTCAGCGCGACGCTCAATTCGACGAACCGTCGAAGTGCAGTGCACAGTGACCACATTACACCGCTCATCGCAGGCGGGCTCGTTTTGACTACATTCAACGCAGTGCCCAAGCCAGTCTCTCCACAGAGCATTGCTCGGTCACTTCACCCAGCTCAGTGGCTAAAAACAGGTGCACCCACATAGTTATATTTTTATGCCTATTTCAAACAACAACGCCCTCAAAGAATAGAAAAAAACCATAACTTTGCGTGGAATGCCCATGTGGATGTCCGCATAGTGGTGAACTTGAACCCATAAAAACCAAGTCCATGAAAAATTCAACCATTTTCTTCCTTTTGCTTTGTAGCATTTGCACGCTAGCGGTTTTTTCATCATGTAAAAA
>JALVEF010000241.1 GCA_027031185.1 Saprospiraceae bacterium | reverse complement strand
AGGGCATTTTAGCACAAAAACAACGGGTACCTAAACAGTTACTCCCAAACACCAGTTGGAAAAAATTCGGTCAGTACTATGCTTTTTTGAGTGGACGCCACTTTACAATTCCCGCAGCTTGCGGCGCAGGACCTTGCCCACGTTGGATTTGGGCAATTCCTCGACAAAAGCGATGGCCTTGGGGCGCTTGTATCCCGTCAGGTTTTCTTTGCAGTAAGCCATGATTTCTTTCTCGGTGAGCGACTTGTCTTTTTTGACGATGAAGGCCTTGACCACTTCGCCAGAGTGCTCGTCGGGTATGCCAATGACGCCGGCTTCCAGTACCTTGGGATGAGCTACCAGGACGTCTTCGATTTCATTGGGGAATACATTGAATCCGGAGACGAGAATCATGTCCTTCTTGCGGTCCACAATCTTGAGAAAACCGTCCTCGTCCATCTGGCCGATATCACCGGTATGGAGCCACCCGTCTTTGAGGGTTTTGGCCGTTTCATCGGGGCGTTTGTAATAACCTTTCATCACTTGCGGCCCCTGGACGATGATCTCGCCGGGCGTGTTAAGCCCTACATCGTGGTCGTTTTCGTCCACGATGCGCACATCGGTGGACGGGAAGGGCAGGCCGATGGTGCCGAGCTTGCCTTTGTCTTTGGTAAAGGGGTTGACACTGACAATGGCACAAGTCTCCGTCAGACCATACCCCTGCGCCAGATAGCACCCGGTGACCTTTTCCCATTCGACAGCGATGGCATTTTGGATGGCGGCGCCGCCGCCGATGGAGATTTTCAGGTTGCTCAAATCGAGACTGCGGAATTTTTCATTGTGCAATAGCGCATTGTACAGCGTATTGACACCCGTCATCAACTGGATGCGGTTGCCGGCAAACTCCTTGACCAGCGATTTGATGTCACGCGGATTGGTGACCAGCACATTGGTCGCCCCGAGCGTAAAGAGTGCCAGACCGTTGACGGCAAAGGCAAAGACGTGGTAGAGGGGGAGGGGACACAGGCCTACGACACCGTCCTCGGGCAGGGCGGGCTTTACTACGGCCTGGATTTGCAGCATGGTGGCGATCAGATTGCGGTTGGTGAGCATGGCTCCCTTGGAGACACCGGTCGTGCCGCCCGTATATTGGTGTATGATGACCCGCTCCGGTGTATTCTCAAAGGCCGGAATCATAAACTTTTTGCCTTGCTTGATGGCCTCCCTGAAGCGCACCGTATTGGGCAAACTGTACTTGGGCACCATCCGTTTGACCCGTTTGACCACAAAGTCCACGACACGGCCCTTGACGAAAGAGAGCATCTCACCGATGCTCGTCAGGATGATGGTCTTGATCTCGGTGGCACCCAGTATCTTCTCCAGATTGGCGGCAAAATTGTCCAGGATCACAATGGCCTTGACCTCACTGTCCGTAAACTGATGCTCCATCTCGCGCGGCGTGTAAAGCGGATTGGTGTTGACCACTGTCAGGCCGGCACGCAGCGCACCAAACAGGGCGATCGGATATTGGAGCAGATTGGGCATCATAATGGCGATTTTGTCCCCGGGCTCCAAACCGCGCGAATGCAGATAGGCGCCAAATTGCCGGGACCACTTGTCCAATTGCCCAAATGTGATGCCCGCACCCATACACTCAAATGCCGTGCGCTCCGCATACTTCTTCATCGCCTCGTCCAGCAGTTCTACCAGATTTTGGTACTGCCCCGGATCAATGTTGGCCGGCACGCCCGGCGGGTAATTCTTAAGCCAAATTCTCTCTACGTTCATGATGCACTTTTTTAGTCTCACCCCGCTGCCGGGGCTATTGAACTGTTCGGTGGCTTTGTGGCTGTTCGTTTTTTGGTAACTGTTTAGGTGCTCCTGTTTTTGCGCAAAAACACCGGGTACCTAAACGGCTACGTTTTTTGTATGATAGTTTGCCCCCTGCGGGGGCGAGGTTTGCCCGTCACGGGTTGAGCCGGACGATGTACTTCCGGGTCGTGGCGTTGTGCCGTGTGCGCGGGTCGAGAAATCGCAGCGTCAGCAGGGTGACGGGATAGTCCTCAAACCGGCGGATGATGATATAGTCTCGTCCCGCTTCGCGGAGTTGCTTTAATCCGGGATCGTCCGTAAACAAGTACCACTCTTCCGGTCGCAATTCAGCCACACTGCGGCGATGTGGTACAATCGTGCGCCCGTAAAAGTCCAGGGCGTGTCCCCACGTCTTCAGCGCCGCGAAATGTGCCTTCACTTCCGGCCGGCTCCGTAGCCACCGCCCCGCCGCTGACGTACTCTGATAGCGCAGCAAGTTGGGATAAACCTGTAAATTCAATATCATATTGACAGCAACGGCTGTCAATATGCCGTTTACTACAATCCCGTTCCGCGGCGGCAGGCGCCACATATTGTGCACAGCCAGAGCCATTGCCCCGGTAGCCACTATCACCGCTGTGGCTTTTACAGGGGTAAATATATAGAATGCCAGAATAAGCGCCAAAATCCACAGAGACAAATACACAAAGTACTGCGCCACCCGGAGCCGGCGGGCGGGCCGTACCCGCAAGTGATCCAGATAGCCTCCGCTTATCATCGCTCCCAGTGGCAGGATGACGTTGAGGTAATGCGGTAGCTTGTAATGGGACAGGGAAAGAGCCAAAAACGTCAGCACAAAACCGCCCACGCTCATGTATTCCTGATACCGGCGCTTATCTTTCAGATGCCGCAGCCGGTCCCATAGCGCCGCCAACAGCACGGGCGTCCACGGCAAAAACGCCCACAGCAGCGTGTGCACAAAAAAGAAAGGCGTCGAATCATCGCGCCAGACACTCTCTCCCGTGATGCGCCCGAAACTCTGCTCCCAAAGGTAAAAGTACAGCCCGGACACCTGCCGCCGGCCGTTGACCAGCTTCTCCGGATGCTTGTCAAATTGCTCGTATAGACCGTATAGCATCGGCAGCAACATCAGCCCCACCAGCACCATGCCCACCAGCCATTGCCACCTATATAAGTCCCGATAACGGCCCCGAATGATTCGGTCCGTTCCGATAGCCAGCACCGGCACCATCAAGCCGATCGGCCCCTTGGCCAGCAAGGCCAAACCTATAAAAAAGAAGCCGCCAAACAGGTATTTCCACTGCTCATTTTCCAAGTATTCAGCCAGCTGCCAAATGGCCGTCGCTACCGCACCGGTCAACAGCAGATCTGTTCGTACGTCCA
>JALVEF010000240.1 GCA_027031185.1 Saprospiraceae bacterium | reverse complement strand
ATACACATTCGGCATACACAAAAATGCCTATTTTATCCCTAAAAACAGGAGCACCCAAACAGTTACCCTAATTTTTGTTGTGGAGCGTGGCCAGGAACTTTTCCAACTCGATCATGTCGTGGAAAAGCACTTCGCGCGGTTTGGAGCCTTGGGAAGGGCCGACGATGTTGAGCGCTTCGAGCTGATCCATGATGCGGCCGGCGCGGTTGTAGCCCAGTTTTAGGCGGCGTTGGATCATGGAGGTGGAGCCGTGTTGGTTTTGGACGACGAGTCGCGCCGCATCGTCAAACTTGGGATCCAGATCGGCTAGTGCCAGGCCGTTGCCGTCAATGTCCGCGTCTTCATCGTGGAACTCGGGCAGGTAGAAGGGTTCGGGGAATCCCGGTTGCTGGGCGATGAAGTTGATGACGCGCTCGACTTCGGGCGTATCCACGAACGCGCCCTGGAGCCGGCGGATGTCACTGCCAAAAGAGAGAAGCATGTCACCCTTTCCGATGAGCTGCTCGGCGCCGCTGCGGTCCAGAATGGTACGGGAGTCCACTTTGGAGGCCACTTTAAAGGCGATACGTGCCGGGAAGTTGGCTTTGATGACACCGGTGATGATATTGACGGACGGGCGTTGGGTGGCAATGATGAGGTGGATGCCCACGGCACGGGATAGCTGAGCCAGGCGTCCGAGGGGCAGTTCGATTTCTTTGCCGGCCGTCATAATCAGGTCGGCAAACTCATCAATGATCAAGACGATATACGGCAAAAACTCATGGCCGCGCAGGGGGTTGAGCTTGCGCGCCTTAAACTTGATGTTGTACTCTTTGATATTGCGGACTTCGGCTTTTTTGAGCAGGTCGTAGCGGCGCTCCATCTCGATGGTGAGCGAATTGAGCGTATTGACGACTTTACCGACGTCGGTCAGGATGGACTCGTTTTCACCGGGGAGGAAGCCCAGGAAGTGTTTGTCCAGCTTGGAGTAGGGGTAGAGTTCGACCTTTTTGGGGTCGATAAGGATGAGTTTCAGCTCAGCGGGGTGATGCTTATAGAGCAAGGAGACAATGATGGAGTTGATCCCGACAGACTTACCCTGGCCGGTCGCACCGGCGATGAGCAAGTGGGGCATCTTGGACAGATCGGCGACCAAGACTTCGTTTTCGATGGTCTTGCCGAGGGCCATGGGTAGCTCCATCTTGGTTTGCTGGAATTGCTTGGAGAGTAAGATCTCCTTCATGCCGACGAGCTGCTTCTTTTTGTTGGGCACTTCGATGCCGATGGTGCCACGGCCGGGGATAGGGGCGATGATGCGAATACCCAGTGCGGACAAGCTCAAGGCAATGTCGTCTTCCAGGTTGCGGATTTTGGAGATGCGCACACCCTTGGACGGGATGATTTCGTATAGCGTCACCGTGGGTCCGATGGTGGCCTTGATCTTGTCAATGTCAATCTTGAAGTGTAGGAGCGTTTGGACGATTTCTTCTTTGTTGGCCTGCAATTCGGCGCGATCAATTTCGAAATCGTCCGAGGTGTAATCTTCGAGCAGGTTTAACGGCGGCTTTTGGTAGTTTGGCAGCTCGAGCGTTGGGTCGTAAGGCTCCAATTCTTGTGGGGCCATGTTTTCATCTTCTTCGGATGTATAGGCTGCACGGGCTTCGTCGGGGATAGTGGGATTATTTTTGGAGACAACGACTTCCATGTCGAGGTCTTTATTGCCGGTCTTTTCTTGCACGGCCTTTTTCTTGCGGGCAGCTCGCTCTGACTGCTCTACGTCAAAGTCAATGACGGGAGCCGGCGGTGGGGGAGTTTGGGATACCGGCGGCGGTGTGTGCACGGTGACAGAACCGTCTTCGTCAATTTGGATACCGCGCGGCGCCGCAGGAGCTTGCCGCAGGGGGCGGCCGGTTAGTCGGGTTTTGATTCCATTCCAAAAGTGCTTCATCCCATGACCGGTGAGATCGGGATTGAATAGCCAAACCAGCAGGATCAGTGCGGAGAAAATGAACAGGGTGCCGGCGCCGAATATGCCGAGTGCGCCGGTCAGCCATTCGGCGATGGTCTGGCCAATGGCGCCTCCCAACGGAAAAGCGGCATTGGGGAACAAAAATTCCAGCAGGATGGAGAGCAGGACCATTGAGCCGGCCAGCGGTACTACCACCTTTTGGTGTTGGAATTTGAGTTTACGTGTCAGGTCCCACCCCCAAAGCGCCAACAGCCACACCAGCCCAAATACGGGCAAACCAATAAACCAAAATATCAGGCTGTCTGAGACGATGGCCCCCAGCTTGCCCAGCCAATTGTGTGCGTCGTATTGGGATTTGAACAACAGGGACCAGCCGTAGCGATGTACGATGTCCTGGTCGTCGTGCCAGGTCCACAAGTAGGAGAGCGAGGCCATAAAGAGGTAGAGGCTGAGCATCAAAAGGATCAGGCCGCTAATTTTGGGCAGGCGCTCGTCTCTGACCTTGAAGGGCAGCAGCAATTGGCCTTTTACCTTTTTTATTTTCTTTTTTCGCGTCTTTTTCTTGGTGCTCATCAGGTGTGTAGTTTCGGGAAGTGCGGCCCCGTCATAGTCTGTTCAAATCGCTTCTTACCGGTTTTGCATAACGAAGCCATTGAGCTGTGGGTTTTCTCAAAAACGTCTTTCCCGACGATTAACCCACAAAATTAAGCGGTTTTGCTATATGATACGGCCTTTGGGGAACAATTATTTCAATTGCGAATGGCTCTGTTGCCTGAATAGGTAGGAAAGCAGGTCTTGCCCTGTATTGCCTTGCCTTTCCCTGCCTGCACAGATTTCGGGGCTAAAGCCCCAAATTTTATTTATGCTCTCTCCCCGTCGGCTGAAGCCGACGGCAATGATATTTTGACCTGCTCTTGCTTGCTTGCTTGCTTGCATTGCTTTGCTTTGCATTGCATTGCCGACGGGACAAAGGCATCAAAATAAAAAGTGGCTTCAGCCCCGAAAATGGGTCCGGGAAGCGGGGTTAAAGCCCCAAATTTTTTTTATGCTCTCTCCCCGTCGGCTGAGGCCGACGGCAATGATATTTTGACCTGCTCTTGCTTGCTTGCATTGCTTTGCATTGCCGTCAGCTTTAGCTGACGGGAACAAAGGCATCAAAACAAAAAGGGGCTTCAGCCCCATTTTGGGCCGGGATGTCGGGGCTAAAGCCCCAAATTTTATTTATGCTCTCTCCCCGTCGGCTGAAGCCGACGGCAAAG
>JALVEF010000239.1 GCA_027031185.1 Saprospiraceae bacterium | reverse complement strand
CGGCTTTAGCCGACTTTGCTGCCGGCTTTAGCCGACTTTGCCGTCGGCTTCAGCCGACGGACAAAAAGCAAAAGAAAAGCCGGGGCTTTAGCCCCGTTCAGCCCGCAAAGTCTCAGGGCAAGGCCCAAACTAAGCAAAGCAATAATCTGAAATCAAGCAAAATGCAAGACGCTCAACGCCGCTCCACATCCGGCGTAGTGGGATTATAGCCAAAGCGCGCATCAGGCACCTCCACACCCAGCCGGTCCAAAATATAACCGATGCAAGCAAAGTGATGGATCGCATGACTATGCGCCTGGCATATAGCCCCTCCCAGCGTATAAGGAACCTGTACAGGGCCCATCCCGAGGTCGTCTGTCACATTTACCAGCGTACCGGCCGAGGCCGAGTCCAGACCTTCGAGCGAAGTCAGGATTGTATCAAGGTATTCACTCGCCTTTTCCGGTACCGTCTCGACCAATTCGTTCCGTTCGCGCGCGGCCAAATCTACCATACCGGCAGGCATACCTCTAAAAATACAGGCGAAAATATCCAGTATGTGCCGGAGATGTTCTCCCACACTGGAATGATAAGGACCTACTTGTTTGTCTGTGAATTGAGCCGGGCTTAGCTTCTCCAAAAGCGCTTGGGCTCTCCGCAGGTTCTCAATGACAGGAGCCGTGATTTCCTTCATCTGAAAGTGTTTAAGAGATTGATAATGGCACAGTCTTTTGGCAGCTACCCCTTCTTTTCCTGCTCAACTTGTTTCCACTTTAGTATTGTGTGGCGCGCATATTGTTGCCAGCAAAGATAAAACTTCCTCAAAGCCCAAGTAGCCGGCACCGGCTTAGGCGCCTACAAAGACCTGAAAGGCCGTGACAGCAGCCAATACCATAAACAGTCCGCTCAGTATATAGTTGATGTTGCGTGCAATAAACTGCGCTCGCCGTGCAATGATTTCCGAGAAAATGACGTAAGTGGAAAACAACGCAAACGCCCCACCCACGGCTCCAACTACATACAGCACCGAAAACGGCGGGACCAGTTTAAACAAACCCTTACTCTCGGCCAGTGTCGCCATAGCCAGATAAAACGGTATGGCCAGCATATTCAACGAAGACATAACCAAGCCGGTCACATAGGCGCTGCCCTTCTTCTGCTTGCCTTTCGCTTTAAACTTCTTGCGGGCCTGGGTGTAAAAGAAGAAAGACAACCCCAGCAAAACCGCAATGGCCGCCGTTTTCAGTTTTGTGATGACTTCCGGATGCGCCACCAGATACTTGGCAAACGTCACGGCTATCATTCCTTGCACAAAAACAACCGTCGCTGCGCCCGCAGCAAACAATATTCCGTCCCGTCTTCCACGCTCGATGCTGGTCCGTGCAGCCGTCATATTCAGCATGGACGGGACTATCAGTCCAAAATAGGCAGTCAAAAAGCCTGTCACAAATGACACAATGTAGCTCATCTTTCCTGATTTTGAGCACAAAGCTATAAGCATTGCAAGCCGCCAAATTGTGATATCCGTCACAGGCCACACCGGATACTTTGCATACTTTTGCCCCAAAAGGCCGACATTCCGGCCTGTATCAGTCACAAAATGCAAAAGATCATGGGACTATTCGACTTCCTTTTCGGCAAAAAGAAAACTTCACAAGCTGATTTCAAAAAACTTATCGCCGAAGGCGCCCTCGTCCTTGACGTGCGCACCAAACAAGAGTATGACGCCGGCCACATTCAAAATGCACTGAACATCCCCGTACAAGAGCTACACGAACATCTCGACGAAGTGAAAAAGAAAGCCGGAGATCACACCGTCATTGCCTATTGCCGCTCCGGGCGTCGCAGTGGGCGGGCTACCGAAATGCTAAACAATGCCGGCATTCCCACCATCAACGGCGGCGGCATGGAAGAGCTCAAAGCCAAATTGAGTTAGACTGCTATTCTCCGGGGGATCGGGCCGAAGCCTCGCTTCTTTTATCACTGTCTGGGTATCCGCTGTTTTTGTGCTAAAAACAGAAGCACCTATCCTCCAGACAAACAGTTTGGGACGAGTCTTGGGAATATCGAACACCGATTAACGAATGAAGATTTGAGAAGTGGGCACTTCGACTTCGCTCAGTGACCACGTTTCGACTAGCTCAGGGATTCATTCTAAAATCTCAAATCGGTGTTCCTTGTTCGATATTCTTACCGCCCCAAAACAAATCGCTTTGAGAAAACCCGCTGTTTTTGTGCTGAAACAGGAGTACCTGGATAGTTGCTATCAAGATTCGATATCCTCACGAAGTAAGCCATTTGCCCCAAAGTCCTA
This sequence comes from Saprospiraceae bacterium, assembly GCA_027031185.1. Taxonomy (GTDB): domain Bacteria; phylum Bacteroidota; class Bacteroidia; order Chitinophagales; family Saprospiraceae; genus HyVt-613. Next base: position 919 of record JALVEF010000239.1, on the reverse strand, counting down.
TCTTTGCCTCAATGGCATCCAAGGCAGAAATCCTAAAACGGTACTGGGGCTACGACGCCTTTCGCCCCATGCAGGAGGAGATTATAGATGCCGTCCTCGACGGGCAAGACACCCTGGCGTTGATGCCCACAGGCGGCGGGAAGTCTGTCTGCTACCAGGTACCCGCCCTGATGAAGCACGGCATTGCCCTGGTCGTCTCCCCCCTCATCGCATTGATGAAAGACCAGGTCGAAAACCTTCGCCGCCGCCACATCAAAGCCGAAGCGCTCGTGTCCGGCATGCACCAACGCGACGTGGACCGCATCCTGGACAACTGCATCTACGGCGATGTCAAAATCCTGTACTTGTCGCCCGAACGCCTGCGCAACCCGCTGGTACGAGAACGCATCAAGCGAATGCAAGTCTCGCTTCTGGCCGTGGATGAAGCTCACTGCATCTCGCAGTGGGGCTACGACTTCCGCCCGGCATACCTCCTCATCGCCGATATCAGACAATTCCTGCCCAAGTCCACCCCGGTACTGGCGCTGACCGCCACCGCCACGCCCGAAGTAGCCCGGGACATACAAGACAAGCTCCAGTTCCGCAAGCCCAAGGTACTCCGGGCCGGCTTCTTGCGCCCCAATCTTTCCTACTCTGTATTCCGGCCTGAAGACAAAGAAAAACACCTCATCCACATCATCAACCGTGTGCCCGGACCTGCCATCGTGTACGTACCCACGCGCGGGCTGGCCCGTACCATCGCCGGCATTCTAACCAAGGCACACATAAATGCCGACTACTACCACGCGGGACTCTCTGCGGAGGAGCGAAGCCGCAAGCAAGAAGCCTGGAAGTCCGGAATCACCCGCGTCATGGTCGCTACCAACGCCTTCGGCATGGGCATTGACAAAGCCGATGTCCGCCTCGTCGTACATACCCA
>JALVEF010000238.1 GCA_027031185.1 Saprospiraceae bacterium | reverse complement strand
AGATAAAATACATGATCCGGAATTCATTGGCGACACAACAGCCTTGATACGACCGGAAGAAAATTGGAATGCCGAAGAAGCCTATCAATTCATTAAGACAGAGATTTTTGAAAAATTATGAGCAAACCGAAAAAACTGATTGAAGTAGCCATGCCGGTAAAAGAGATATCGGCTGAAAGCGTAAGAGATAAATCGATAAGACACGGGCATATATCCACGCTCCATTTATGGTGGGCCAGGCGGCCTTTACCGGTTTGCCGGGCGGTCGTTTTCGCCAGTATTGTCCCGGATCCGCTGGATGAAAATTGCCCTTTGCAGTTTAAAGAAGCTGTTGAAATATTGCTTGGCAAGGAAAATGATCTGCCGGGAGACCCTTATAAACCATACGAAGATATTCCTCACACGGCTGTGGTGGATAAGATGGAGGATAACCTGCGCAACCGGCTGATGATGTTTATAGGAAAATTTTCCGGCAAATATGTTACGAATGAAAAGCTTGGAAAGAACACCCCGGCAAAGGATCAGTTGGATAATTTCTCGCTTATTAAATGGGAGAATAAAAACAATGAGCAAATCATCGGGCGCGCCCGCAAACTTATTTTTGTAAACCACAATGCCGAAAGCGGAAAGACGGCAAGCCAATTGCTGGCAGAATATGAACGGCTGAACGCCGATATAAAAAAGGCGGAAGCTGAGTTATACCATTACCCGAACAGGCACCTTGAAACCGAAGAGGTGAAAAGCCTGGAAAAAGCCAAAGACGAGGCCATTGCCGCTTTTCTGGCCAAAATGCCCAAAGTATTTGACCCCTTTGCCGGCGGCGGCGCCATCCCTTTGGAAGCGGCACGGCTCGGATGCAACAGTTATGGCAACGATATTAACCCCGTGGCGCATATCATACAAAAAGGGAGCTGCGAGTTTCCGCAGAAATACGGCAAACCGATTACTTACGGCAAAGAGGAATTTGTTAAAATTTACGGGGAAAAAGAATTTGACAGACAACGGGAAAAAGGAAATGTTTTTGGCGACAGGGTAAATATACAAAACCGCCTGGCCCATGATGTTGAGTATTATGCAAAAAAACTTTTGCAAAACGTTGAAGCGGAAATCGGCCATTATTACCCCAAAGATAAAAACGGTAATAAACCCATTGCCTATTACTGGGCCAGAGTGGGTACATGCGCCAATCCCTCTTGCGGCGCGGAAGTGCCTTTGTTAAGGGGATTTTATCTGGTGAATAAGGGAGATAAAAAGGTTTATTTAAATCCTATCATTAATGGAAAAAATATTGATTTTGAGATCAAAAGGGGGCGCTGTACTACTGAAGGTTGGGTAAAAAGAGGAAACCTAACTTGTCCGTGTTGCACACAGGTTACAAGTGTTGACAATATAAAAGAGCAAAGCAGAACCAAAACATTACATTCCAGATTAATTGCTGTTATAGTAGATAAAGGCAATGGAAAGGAATATCAAATTCCTTCACAAGTTGAATATGAAGCCACGAATAATCTCCCCAGCGACATTGAAGACTATCGACCAACTGAAAATATGCAGAGAAATTCAGCCGGTGGAGATACTTTTAGTTGGGGGGTTACTAAATGGGGACAAATGTTCACAAACCGCCAGCTCCTTGCCATGCAAACTTTTGTGGAAAAACTGCATGAGTTAAAGCAAGAGATGGGCGCCGATAGAAATGAATATCAAAAAGCGGTGGTGACTTATTTGGGGATATGGATTGATCGTATTGCAATTATAAATACTTCATTTGGACGAATAGATGTTAGTAGAGAAAACTTGCAGCACCCGTTTTCACGCCAAGCTATTGCCATGATATTTGATTATCCGGAGTCCAATCCTTTTAGCGGGAAAACAGGAAGTGCAGAAAACCAGTTGAATTGGCTTACGCGGTATATTGTTGAAGAAAGTTACGATATCCCTTCTGAAATGAATAACGCATCGAGCGGAGAAAAAAATCAATTTGAGAAAAATGAACTTGACGTTGTGGTGACAGACCCTCCTTACTATGATGCCATTGCCTATGCCGATTTATCCGATTTCTTTTATGTGTGGTTGAAAAAAACCATTTTTGATTTATATCCATTAAATTTTGCTACCCCCCAAACTCCAAAATTACAGGAGTGTACCGCACTCAAACATCATCATCAGGATAGAGCCGACAAGGCATTTAGCCATTTTGAAAATAAACTATTACAGATATTTGATGCAATCGAATATCAAACAAAGGATATAGTATCGATTATGTTCGCTCACCAAAGCACCAGGGCCTGGACTACACTTTGTAATTCCATTTTGGGGGCGAAGATGAATATAAACGGCAGTTGGTCGATGGATACTGAAATGCAGGCAAGAACATTAGCATTAGCGGGAGACGCTCTGGCAAGTTCCGTAACTGTCGCCTGTAAACCATCTACCAAATCAGGCATCGGCGATTACAAAGAAGTGCAAAATGAAATTCTTCAGATAATCAAAAGAGAGGTAAAAGAACTTTATGCTTTGGGTTTCAGAGGCGCGGACTTATTGACCGCTTGCTTCGGCAAAGCGGTTTCCGTTTTCGGCAAGTATGAATCGGTTGAAAAAGCGGACGGCTCGCAAGTTACCGTGGCCGAGCTATTGGAAATGGCGCGGGAAGCCGCCTTTGACGCCATTATCAGCGACATCGATACCGACGACCTTACCAAGTTTTATATCGGCTGGCTTAATCTGTTCGGCTTTTCGGAAGCGGTACACGATGATGTGCGGCGCATCTCTCAAATCGGTTTAAGCGTGGATATCTCCGATATTTACCACCATAATATTTTAGTAAAAAACGGCGATAAAGGCATATTGGGTTCAATGGCGGCGCGTATTGCCGCGGATAAAAATCTCGGTTTACGTCCGGTAAAAAATTACGATATTGATATGGCGCAACGCATGATGTATTTGTTTGACCCTAAAAACGGAACACGCGCCGCATTGTTAAAATACATTGCCGAAAAAGCGCCCACGGCGGAATCACCCCTATGGCGGGTATTAAATTCGCTGGCGGAACTACTCCCCAAATCAAAAGAACTAAAAGACCGGGATTTAGCGGCGGGTTTGCTGAGTAATCAGGATAACTTACTGCGCGAAGCAAAAAATATAGAAGATAGTGCGGACAACCAAATAGAATTGGAATTTTAGCAAAACAGGTGAGACATGAAAAATAACAGAAATAATCTGG
>JALVEF010000237.1 GCA_027031185.1 Saprospiraceae bacterium | reverse complement strand
CCGATACACCGATACACCGATATACCGATACACCGATATACCGTGCACTGGACCAGACCTTAGCTTGGCCCCTGGGCCATTGACCCTGGACCTTGTACCGTCAAACAATATTTTTAATTTTTCATTTTTAATTTTTAATTGACACAACGTTTACCTTTGCCGGAGAAAACCACAAAAATACTCGTATGTCCACCGTAGTAGCAGTAATCAAAGACGGAATAGCCTGCATCGGAGCCGAATCCCAAACCACTATCGGAAACATCAAAGTCACCACCGGATTTGTCAACGGGCACAAATTGATGCATTGGGGCGAAAATACCTTCGGCATGGTGGGTAGCGCATCCATGTTTGCCGTACTGGATGACCTCATCTCAAAATCCGATGAAGCACCCGAACTGGCCACACCAAGCCAAATTTTCTCGTTCTTCAGGAAGTTGCACCCGCGCCTGAAAAAGAAGTACTATATCCGCGCCGTATATGATGACGACGACAATGCCGTCGAGACCTCCCGCCTCAACATTCTGCTGGTCAATCCCCACGGTGTGTTCCAGATTACGCCCTGGCGCTCCGTCAATGTCATCAAAAACTTTTGGGCCATCGGCAGCGGCCAGGACTTCGCACTCGGTGCGCTTCATGTCCTGATGCAAGACTCGTCTTTAGATGCGGAACAAATCACCCAACGCGCCCTGGAAGCGGCCTGTGCCATGGACTTGTACTCCAATGCGCCGCTCGAATGGAAAACATTCCGCCTCCGGAAGACGTAAAGCATCCCGATGGATACACCCAAGCGCATAGATACCGACCAGAAAGCCCTGACCATCAACCTGGATCCCCACATTTACGGCACCTTCGCCGAGATTGGGGCCGGGCAAGAGGTGGCACGCCATTTCTTCCAGGTCGGCGCCGCCGTCGGCACGGTCGCCAAGACCATGTCAGCTTATGACAAGGTCTATTCTGACGAAATCTACGGCCGGGAAGAAAAAGGACGTTATGTCTGCCAGTCCCGCCTGTTTAAGATGCTCGACCATGAATATCAGTTGATGGAAGAACGGCTGACCCAACACCGGCCGGACACCAACTTCTTTGTCTTTGCGGATACCGTGGCTACCATCAACTATGAGCGCACGATAAAGGGGCACGGTTGGCTGGGCCTGCGCTTCCAACTTCAACCTCGACAGCAGCCCAATGATCTGATACTGCACGTACGCTTGTTTGACAAAAACGCGCAGCAACAACAAGAGGCTATCGGCATTCTCGGCGTCAATCTGATCTATGCCGCGTACTTTCATCACGGTGATATCGAACAGCTTATCCGCTCACTGATGGACGGGCTGGACGGCCGGCTATCCGTGGATATGGTTCACCTGACAGGCCCGGACTTTTCTCATTTGGACAACCGCCTGCTTTCCTATTATCTGGTCAAGCACGGACTCACCCCGGTGGCTATGTTTGGCCCGGACGGACACAATATGCACCCGTCCGAATTTCTCTACAAGAAAAGTGCGCTGGTCGTCCGTGGCAATTTTCTCCCGCCGACTAAGGTCAATATGGATATGCTCCGTTCGGGGATGCGGCAGTTTGCATCCGAGCCGGAGGTGACGGTCGGGGAGGCCGTGGCACTGGTGGAAATCACGCTGGACCATCTCCATTATTCCACCAATGTGGTCAAAGACTTTACGGACCGGGCGGACTTGCTGTGTGCACTGGACCAGACCGTCATCATATCCAATTGTAGCGAACGCTACCGGCTCATCCAATATTTATCCGACTACAAGCTCAAGAAAATCGGCCTGGTCATTGGCGTCGAAGAGCTCCGCGATATCTTCACCCGCCACAACGACGACGATGACGGCGACCTGCTTATCAGCCTGGGCAAGCTCTTCCGCCGCAATGCCAAGATATACGCCTATCCGTCCATTGACCGGCAGACCAACCGGCTGCTCAATTGCGTGAATATGCACTTGCCGGAGGGCATCACCTTTCTGTTTAGCCACCTGATGAAAAAGGGTAAAATCGAAGACATCCGGCAAGTGGACCGGGATATTCTCTCCATTTGGTCCCAGGTAGCCTTTAAAAAGATACAGGCCAATGAGAGCGGCTGGGAACAGATGGTGCCCGAGGAGATTGCCGGCCTGATCAAAGCGCAAGGACTGTTTGGCTATCGGGGCAACGCCAACTGAGCGCTCCAACGGAGCGCAAACTTTTCGTAACTGTATAAGTACCTGCTGTTTTTGTGCTAAAATGGCCTTTTTGCCCCTTTAGTTCAAACCAATATGGCATTGGGAACTTAGGGGTTTGAACCTTTCACCTTACCACGGTAATGTAAGTCGGGAAATGATCGCTGTATCCGCCGAGGTATTGATTGCCCACAAAAGTGCGGAAAGGATAGCCGCGGTATTGGCCAATGGATTGGCGCAGATAGTCCGGATGAAAAACGTGCGCCCGGTAGAAGCGAAACGAACCATCCCGCCCGGTCAGCCAGGTACCGGATAGCAAAATCTGATCGAAGAGCGACCACGCATCGCGGTAGGCCAGCGTGCCCTCGCCGTTGCGGTACAGCTTGACCCAAGGATTGTAAAAGTCGTGCGGGCCGGTCTGCTCCGGCCTGGCCTTGGCGCCGATGACTTTTTTGACGGACGGGCTGACGGGGTCGTCATTCAGGTCCCCCATAATGACGATGCGGGCGCGCGGGGATACGGCGAAGATGGAATCGCTGACCCGCCGGCAGATGGCAGCTGCCTTTTCGCGAAACGGGCGGGTGACGGCTTCTCCCCCGCGGCGGGACGGCCAGTGGTTGACTAATACATGCACGGTATCCCCCATCAACAGGAGTTTCGCATAGAGGATGTCGCGGGTCGGGTGCTCACCACCTTCTTCCTTGGGATTCGGGATCGTGAGCTTGTAGGTGCGGGAACTGATGAGCGTGACGTATTTCGGCTGGTACAGCAGGGCCACGTCAATACCCCGGCGATCGGGCGAGTCGTAGTGGACGTATTGGTAATGGCGGGAAGCGATGGCGGGCTGCCTGACAAAGTCGTCCAGCACGGATTTGTTCTCTATCTCGGCGGTGCCAAAAAAGGCCAGGCCATCGGGATTGGATTTGGTGCCGATGTCGCTGATGACACGGGCCAGGTGGCGGAGCTTTTCGTGGTATTTGGCGCTATTCCAGTTTTTGGAGCCGCGGGGCGTAAATTCGGTATCGCGCACTCCTTTGGTATCAATGGT
>JALVEF010000236.1 GCA_027031185.1 Saprospiraceae bacterium | reverse complement strand
ACCGATTAACGAATGAAGATTTGAGAAGTGGGCGGTTCGACTAGCTCAGGGATTCCTTCTAAAATCTCAAATCGGTGTTCCTTGTTCGATATTCAATCGTCCCAAAACAAATCGCTTTGAGTATAAAAGGGATGCTGGGCACCGCGGATTCACGCGGATTTTTCCCGGCTTTGCTGCGTGTGACATCCACGGAAAGGCATCTTGGCCATCCGGCACCATCACTCCCACGGGAACCTTACCCCTTATCTGCTTTTTTTATGCCCAAAACAAAAAAAAACATTACCTTTGCGCTCCCGTAAATCAAAGTGCCGTTGTACACCACATAAAGCTAAGAAAAATGGACTTGATCAACTATGTACACGAGCAGATGACGCCCAAACGCGACTTTCCGGAGTTCCGGCCCGGTGACCGCCTGGACGTCACGTATAAAATCATGGAAAACGGCAAGCATATCCGCTCGCAGACCTTCCGTGGCGATGTTATTCAAATCAACGGTACAGGTGCCACCAAGACCTTCACGATTCGTAAGGTCTCCAATGGCGTGGGTGTTGAGCGCGTTTTCCCGTTTGCGTCCCCACTGATCGAGGAAATCAAAGTCCTTCGCCGTGGTAAAGTACGCCGCGCTAAATTGTACTACCTGCGCAATCTGGTGGGCAAGAAGGCTCGTATCAAGGAAAAGACGCATTACAAAGCCAAAAAATAATTGCCACGCACATTGCCCTGAGTGACGACACAAGCACATTCAGGCAAAACCACAGGCGAGCACCTTCCGGGTGCTCGCTTTCTTTTTGCCCGATGCAAGTGGCCTGGTTCCGGCCAAAAACACGGCATCCAATGTGTGCGGGCGCACACATTGGATGCCGATCATACGGGCAGCAGATATACTGCGGAAGACAAGAAGCAGGTAGCTTATTTCCGGATACCCAGCTTAGCCGTCAGTTCGCGGTATTTGACGATGTCCTTGTTGGCGATATAGCGAAGCAAGCGCTTGCGTTTACCGACCATGGTAAGCAAAGCACGGCGGCAGGAGTGGTCTTTGTGGTTTTTGGCCAGGTGCTTGGAAAGCTCGGTGATGCGATAGGTCAACAGTGCCACCTGGGCTTCTGCCGAACCGGTATTGGTCTCGGAGCCGCCATACTCTTTGAAGATCTCTCTTTTCTTCTCCGGCGTCAGATATTCAGCCATGATTTCGTTTTAGGTTACCAAATCGAATCCTTGGATCCGTCATTAGCGGGCGCAAAGATAGGTCTTTTTTCGCAAATGCCCGGATAAACAATTTTCGGGGCATGGCAAGTAAGTGCGGGACGGCAATGCCGGACATCTTCCCGCTCGCCCGGATATAAGCCACAATAGGATACAATCGCTCCCCGCACATCCAAAGGATGTGCAAACTCTCCATCAAAAAACCTGGACACGACCGGTGCGCAGCGCCCTACCGGATCGGACGATGTAAAAGTAGATACCGGGGGGCAAGTCAAACCACACTTCATGCGGCCCCGCCATGCCGGGTACGGACACATGCCGCACTTCCCGCCCATAAATATCCGTGAGATGGACCGCGACGCGCGCCGAATAATGCGCCAGGGCAAAGCGAATCTTAAACCGGCCGGCGGCCGGATTGGGAAAGGCGCCGTACAGACGAATATCTCCCGCCGATTGGGTACCATTGGGATTGCAGGTGTAGTTTTGATCTGCACAATAGGTGCGAAGCGCCAGCGTACAGTCCAGCACAAAGGGATTGGGCTTGCCGTCTTCGTAGTTGGCGATGGCCCAGGTCCGGTCCCACTCGCGTTGATCTACCGCGTCTTCGATATGCCAGGCACACAAGGTGGGAATCATCTGGTCGAAATAATCGGGGTCTGCTGCATCTGCCTGGGCGTGATACATGGTATAGAAATACATCATCGCGCGGGCGACATTGCCCTTTTGGGCTTCCCGCGGTTCAAAGGCGACGTTTTCGTCCAGCTCACTGTAAGCGTCAATATTGCTTGCCGGAATACTGTACAGCACGGTGGACTTGTAAAACCACTCATCCGTATTGGGATCGGGAATTTCGGCAAAGGGCAGATGACCACGGGCACCGTTTACATCAATGCGCGTCGGGAACAGGTGGTGCAGGTCACTTTTGGCATTGCCCGTGGCGCCCTTGCTCTGCGGATAGGTGTGCTCGGTATTGAAGCCCTTGGAAAAGGCATCGTCCTTGGGATCTGCCTGGGGATTGATGTAGATGACATCATCGGAATAGACGCCGTGGATGCTGTCGTTGACATTGTCTATCTCGCCAAACATCTTGCGGCGCGCGTCCGCGTAGGACAGCACCGTCGCCGGCTTGTAGGCCGACTCCAGATGCTGGAGCAGGGCATCACCACTCTCGCCCGGAAATACGTCCTGATGGAGCTGGGCGCCGGCGGCAGAAGCGGTCAAAACAAGCACCACAACCGGAATCAATCTCTTCATTGCACCAAGTCTGTTTTTGCAAGGGCCAAAAGTAGTACATATTGGACGATCATGGTACTGTCCAGCCAGCCCCGGTACAAATAGTCGCTGCGCTCAATGCTCACTTGCTGCAATAGATAAAACACCATCAAAACGGAAGCGATATAACCCGGCAGCATCTCGTACCGCAGGGAAAACACCGAAATGTACACCAATCCCAAAAACAGGGCTACCGACATCAACAAGTAGGACAGCGTTTTGCTCATCGTCACCCCCAACAACTGCGGGATAGTCTTGGTATGCTGGGCCCGGTCCAGCTCCATATCCCGAATGTCAAATGGCAAGGTAATGGCCAGGATATAAAAGAGACGCTCCCCAAACAACCACCACAGACCGGGGATATTTTCCTCCCACAACAGCACAATGGTACCCAGCCACGCCCACACCAGCGCAATCAAAAACAACTTGACAAACGGGAAATCTCGAAGTCGCCGCCCTCCGGGCGTAATGGGTATGATATAGGCCATCACGATCACCGCCGGAAACAGCAACAGCGTCTGTCGCATCCGGGACAAGCCGAAAAAGAAGAATATCCCCCCGATCAGTCCGGCGATGGTCAACCCCAGGACGAGCCATTCGTACCGGCGCACTACTTCGTGCCTGTCATCCACCCTGTGTGCTTGCAGCCGGTGCAGCCCCACCAGCCGGTGTGCGCCATAAACAAACAAGCTGCCGAAGAAAATCAGCCAGTGATAGGTGCCCATCGAAGCACGGCCGAAGGTCAGCTGTTCGGAGCTCTTTAAGAAAAAAACGGCGGCTACGGCAATCAGCACATTGCCGTAGATCAATACGTCAATTAGTCTTCCCAACGGATGTCATTTGAAGGCCAAGTTAGTAATTCTCAATGACTTAGCAGCCGCTTGCAAGTGGGTTTTCTCTTTGACGGGCTATGTAAAGGGTAAGTTTGCGGCGTGACCGCCGCGAGGATTTAATTCCAGGTGGCTTTGTGGCCCGGCCAGGGCTAAACGATTTTCCTTTTGCCTTTCGTTGCCGTCGGCTAAGGCCGACGGCAAGGCAGGGCAAGGAAACTACAGCCACAGGTTCGGATAATCTTTCCGGTTGCCGTCGGCTAAAGCCATCGGCAAGGGCGAACACCTTCCCACGCGTCCGGAATCCCTTGAGCCAAATAGAAATATGGCACTACCTTTGGCGCGCGGATTGGGCTAAAACTCCGGTTGTGAGAAAAAAATTGGGGGCTTTCGTCTCCCCAATCTCGGCCCAAAAAGGGCTAAAGCCCTTATTGCTTTGCTCTTTCTATCCGCCTTACAGCTACTTGCTTTGCTTCCTTTGGGCCTGTAAGTGCGGGCCAAGTCAACGCGCCGACAGGCGCAATGCCGCATCCCAAAGGGTCAAACGATTATTCCCCGACAAAGTCATACAGATAGACCACGGGAGCCAATTGCTCGTATTGCACTCGCAGGCGCACCTGCCGGCATGATGCCGGCAGATCGAGCTCAAAAGCCGGCTTTTCGGCCCTGCCCAAACGCTCCCCCGTAGCGGCATCAAATACTTCGACAGCCGTCAATGGCGCATCAGAGTTGAAGCGAACGGAAATCCGGCCGCGCTCCGGATCCGCTCCTGTCACCCCATAGGTGAGCCATTCGCCATAGTCAAGATACACCTCCTTATTGAGCGTATAGCGATTCTTTGTCAAGACAGGAAGGCCGTCCAGTTCACGTGTCTGCTGAAGCCCGGTGAATTTCCAAAAAGCTACTTGGCCGCGGATGTGCAACGGGCCGGTGGCGGGCGCAATGGCGACGCGCGTATGGTACCTGCCATCTTGGACGGGATTGACGCGGCGCGGCGTGCCCCAAAAGCCCGCATTCAGTTTTTCGTACCGAAACCAATCGGGAAACATCGCCATCCAGTCCGTACCCGTGGTGTCAAACAGCAGTTCGCGCCCAGTCTCATCCTGCACAGACCGGACAAAGCTCTTGTCGACAATTGGCTTGAAAAGCCGTCCGGCAGGCACAGGTACCTCGATGCGAATAATCTCCCGGTCTGGATTTGATGTATTGGAATAGCGCTTTACGGATACATCCCGGAGTATCAAGGTGGGTAGTTTCTTTTCACCAGCTGCCCTGCGGAAGACTTGTTGCCAGAAGGACTCGCCGGCTTTCCAGTCGTGTGGCCTGGTCAAAGGGCGGTATTTGCACGCAAACGGCCCGAAATCATCCATACCGTACTGCTCGTCCCGCCAACGCTCCAACAAGGCCCGCAAGTCATCTTTGGCACACAGGCATACGTAGGCGTTGCCCGACGGCTTGACGTCAAAATTTCCGGTAGGCTCTTGAAAGCGCTCGTGATAAAAAAACAGTTTGCCGCCCGGCCCCGGACGGACTTCATGGTACATATAGGTTTTGACCGGCTGGCCGTACCGGTTATAGTCAGACTCCAAAAACAAGCCGGCAGGGCGCGAAGCATCTACTGCTGACACCAGTTCATCATAGTCCGCCACTTGCGGCACCTGACCGCCGCTCCACAAGGCCAAAACCAAAGCAAAGAGCCACCTCATCCAATCTATTTTTGTGTCGGGCCAAAATAAATATAGCGCTGAAACGAAACTTGATGCCAAAAAGTTGGGGGGAATACTCTGCAAAGATAAGGCTTGATACCGAAAAATGCAGGCGGTGGTATAAACTGCCAGGCAATCGGTAGCGGCCGTGACCTACCCGGTTGTAAGAACAAAAAAAGGCCTAATTTAGCCGCCAAATAAGCAAGGGGCACATGGCGAAAGCAATAGATATCGAAAAGAGCAAAAACGAGGACCACATGCGGCTGCTCATCGCTCGCATGCGCCAAAAACTGGACAAGATAAGGCTGGGGGGCGGGAAGAAAAAGATCCAAAAGCAGCACGAACAAGGCAAGCTCACGGCACGTGAACGCATTGACTACCTGCTGGACGACGACAAACCGCGCTTCGAACTCGGTGCCTTTGCCGGTTTTGAAATGTATCAGGAACACGGCGGCTGTCCGGCCGGCGGTGTCGTAGTTGTCCTTGGGTATATTGCGGGTAGGCTCTGCATTGTGGTAGCCAATGATGCCACTGTCAAGGCCGGCGCCTGGTTTCCGATCACCGGCAAAAAGAACTTGCGCGCCCAGGAGATTGCAATGGAAAACCACATTCCCATCATTTATCTGGTGGACAGTGCCGGTGTATATCTTCCCATGCAAGACGAAATCTTTCCCGACAAGGAGCATTTCGGGCGCATTTTCCGCAACAATGCCGTCATGTCCTCGCGGGGAATTCCGCAGATTGCCGCCATCATGGGCAGCTGTGTCGCCGGCGGGGCCTATTTGCCCATTATGAGTGATGAAGCGATCATCGTCAAGGAGACGGGCACCATCTTTTTGGCCGGCCCTTATCTGGTCAAGGCAGCCATCGGCGAGGATGTGGACAAGCAGACGCTGGGCGGCGCCAAAACGCATTCCGAGATATCCGGTGTCACCGACTACCAAACCGATTCCGACCAGGAGGCACTGGATCTCATCCGTGATCTGGTGGACAAGCTGGCTTCTCCCCCACTGGCGGGATTCAACCGCAAAGCGCCCAAGCCGCCCAAAAAACCTATCGAGGAGATTTATTCGCTCTTTCCCGAAAACCCCACGAAACCCTATGATACGCTGGAAGTCATCAAATGCCTGGTGGACGACTCCAAGATCACCTTGTACAAAAAAGACTACGGACCCACCATCATCTGTGGCTATGCCCGCATTGACGGCTGGGCCGTCGGCATTGTGGCCAACAACCGCCTGGTAGTCAAAAACGGCAAGGGCGAGATGCAGTTTGGCGGTGTCATCTATTCTGACTCAGCAGACAAGGCGACACGCTTTATACTCAACTGCAATCAGAAGAAAATACCCATCATCTTTTTCCACGACGTGACCGGCTTTATGGTGGGTAGCCGCTCCGAGCACGGGGGTATCATCAAAGACGGCGCCAAGATGGTCAATGCCGTAGCCAACTCCACTGTGCCCAAGATTTCGATCGTGATGGGCAATTCGTACGGTGCCGGCAACTACGCGATGTGCGGCAAAGCGTATGATCCCCGTATCATAGTAGGCTGGCCTACGGCCAAGATAGCTGTCATGGGCGGCACGCAAGCAGCCAAGGTATTGCAACAGATACAGGTGGCTTCGCTAAAGAAGCAAGGTAAGGAGGTCACTGAAGCAGAGTCCCAAGCCCTGTTTGAGAAGATCAAGTCCGGCTACGACAGACAGACAACGGCCTATTATGCAGCGGCGCGGCTTTGGATTGACGCCATCATAGACCCGGCACAGACACGCCAAGTCATCTCATTGGCCATTGAGGCCGCCAACCATGCACCTGTCCCGCGATTCAATCCAGGCGTCATTCAGACCTGACGAGCACGTATCAGTTAAGCATCATTTCATTAGGGATACTGGCAATGACTTGGTAGTTGGGGCCTTTGTGTCCAACCGCTTTTTCCCACACGGACTCAGGTGCAAACTTGAACAGATAGTTGGCCGACATATCGCCGATCATCCAGGAGCCAGCTTTGATTTCCTCGTCCAACTGGCCGGCCGCCCAACCGGCATAGCCAACAAAAAAGCGCACATCGTCCGGCCTGATCACCTTGTTTTTGATGAGAAAGAGCAAACTCTTATACTCGCCGCCCCAATACACGTCCTGGCTGATGCGACGACTACCTTCCAGCATTCCGCCCACACGGTGCAGATATTGAATTGTATCCGTCTGGACAGGCCCGCCGTAATAGACATGGGCATTAAACTCCGGGAAGTCTTCAATCAAGTCATTGATCGTCACGTCCAGGCGTTTGTTGATAATCAGACCCAGGCTGCCTTCGTCATTGTGCTCGCACAGTGCGATGACCGACCGGCGAAAGTAAGGGTCCATCATGAATGGCGTCGAAAGGAGGGTTTTACCGACTTCTGGTGTTCCTTTCATAGCATTTGGTTTTGATGTGAGCAGTAGCGTGCCACCGGCACAAAGCCGCTCACAAGGCCAACAGGGCACTTCTCCAATCCAATTTGGGGAAAACGATGTACTAAATTAAAGAGCATTGTATTACTTGTCAAGTCTCTTGTAAATTTTTTGTTGTTACGTCCCTGTTAATGCGCCGGATCAAGCCGCGAAGCACCTTGCCGTTGCCGCCGCATTCCACAAATTCGGTAATGCCATCGGCAATCATCCGCTGAATGCTTTGCGTCCAACGCACCGGTGCGGTCAGCTGCTCGATCAAGTTGGCTTTGATCTCTTCCGGATCGGTGACCGGGGCCGCCGGCACATTCTGATAGACCGGGCAGAGGGGCGGTCGAAAGCATGTCTGCTCAATGGCGCTGGCCAGCTCTTCTTTGGCCGGAGCCATTAGAGGCGAATGAAAGGCGCCCCCCACCTGCAGTATAATGGCGCGGCGAGCACCCTGTCCTTTGAGCTTTTCCACAGCTTTCTCCACGGCGGGCACAGTACCGGATATCACCAGTTGGCCCGGGCTGTTGTAGTTGGCCGGCACTACATCGCCGATCTCGGCACAAACCCGTTCGACGACCTCGTCGTCGAGCCCAACAATGGCCGCCATCGTGGACGGTACCGCTTCGCACGCACGCTGCATCGCGCGGGCGCGCACCTGTACCAGCCGCAAGCCATCTTCAAAGTCCAGCGCACCGGCAGCCACCAGGGCAGAAAACTCCCCCAATGAGTGGCCCGCCACGGCAGCCGCGTCAAACGGGCCGTTCAGTTCCACTGTGGCCAGCGAGTGCACAAATATGGCGGGCTGTGTCACCTTCGTCTCCTTCAAGTCGTCCGCACTGCCTTCAAACATCACATCCGACAGGCGGAAGCCCAGGATCTCGTTGGCGCGCTCGAAAAATTCACGTCCGCGTGCGCTCGTCTCGTACAGGTCCTTGCCCATTCCTTCAAACTGCGCCCCCTGACCGGGAAATACATAAGCTTTCTTCATCTGATTGCTTTTCGGGACGCAAGTAAAAGATTTTTTGCCTGACGGCAAAATCGGTTTTCCGGGCCGGTTTTAGTCTATCAATGGAGGTCAAAAGCGTCGTTTCGGGGGCCATAGATAATTCTTTTTCTCAAATGACTTCGCGATCAAACCCTTATGTAAAGCAGAAATGGGTAATATTACAAAGCATTGATATTCAATGCGTTATTGGCACATCATTTGCCTATTAAAGGGCGCAGCACACGACAAGAACAACAAGAAAAAATTTGGGGGGTTTATTTTACGGCAGCGGACGAGACGATGGTCTCTCCGCTGTTTTTTTTATTAACGTGCCGCCCCTACGGGGCTACTGACGTGCCGCCCCTACGGCTACTGACGTGTCGCCCCTACGGCTACTGACGTGTCGCCCCTACGGGGCTTCTGACGTGCCGCCCCTACGGGGCTTCTGACGTGCCGCCCCTACGGGGCTTCTGACGTGCCGCCCCTACGGCTACTGACGTGTCGCCCCTACGGCTACTGACGTGTCGCCCCTACGGGGCTTCTGACGTGCCGCCCCTACGGGGCTTCTGACGTGCCGCCCCTACGGGGCTTCTGACGTGCCGCCCCTACGGCTACTGACGTGTCGCCCCTACGGGGCTGCTGACGTGCCGCCCCTACGGCTACTGACGTGTCGCCCCTACGGGGCTTCTGACGTGTCGCCCCTACGGCTACTGACGTGCCGCCCCTACGGGGCTACTGACTGACGTGTCGCCCCTGCGGGGCTGCTGACGTGTCGCCCCTGCGGGGCTGAGGGGAAATAATTTTTATTATTAATTGGCAACGGGTTCACCGTATAAATCGTATTCGGTGTAGTCGGTGATGCGGATATTGGCGAAGTCGCCGATACGCAAATAATGGTGGGCAGGAATCCAGACTTCATTGTCCACTTCGGGAGAATCGTATTCGGTGCGCCCGACAAAGAAGTCGCCTTCTTTCCTGTCTATCAACACCTTAAAGACCCGTCCAGCCATCGCTTCGTTTTTGCGTTCGGAGATGGTGCGCTGGACTTCCATCAGACGGTTGGCGCGATCGGCCTTGACCCCGGCAGGTACATCATCGGTCAGGCGGAATGCGGCGGTCCCTTCTTCGTGCGAATAGGTGAAGACACCGACGCGCTCGAACTCCTGTTCCCGCACAAAGGAAAGTAACTGCAGAAAATCGGCTTCCGTCTCCCCCGGGAAGCCAACCAAAAAAGTGGTACGGATGGCGATATGCGGCACGCGGGCGCGTGCCGCATCCAGGACGCGGCGGATATCATCGGCGGTGTGGCGACGTTGCATGGTTTTGAGCACAGCGTCGGAGATGTGTTGCAGGGGGATATCCAGGTAGTTGCACACTTTTTCGTGGCGGGCCATGGTATCCAACAATTCCAGTGGGAAGCGCCCGGGGTAGGTATAGTGCAAACGTATCCACTCAATGCCTTCTACTTCGGTGAGTTGGTCGATCAGGTCGGGCAGGCGGCGTTTGCCGTAGCGGTCCACGCCGTAATAGGTGAGTTCCTGGGAGATGAGGATCAATTCTTTGACGCCGATGGATGCCAGGTGTCGGGCTTCTTCGACGAGTGATTCGATGGAGCGGCTGCGGTGGCTGCCGCGCATAAGCGGGATGGCGCAGAAGGCGCAGGTGCGGCTGCAACCTTCGGCTATTTTCAGGTAGGCGTAGTGTTTGGGGGTGGTGATTTGGCGCTCGCCGATCAACTCGTGGCGGTAGTCGGCCCGGAAGCGATGGAGGAGTTCGGGCAGTTCGAGGGTACCGAACCAGGCGTCCACTTCGGGGATTTCTTTGGCGAGTTCGTCGCGGTAGCGCTGAGACAGGCAGCCGGTAACAAAGAGTTTTTCGACGAGGCCGGCAGATTTGGCTTTGGCGTACCGGATGATGGTGTCAATGGATTCTTCTTTGGCCGATTGGATGAAGCCACAAGTATTGATGATGACGACGGGCGCCGGTTCGTCCGGTTCGTGTTCGGCGTTCCAATCGTTGAAGCGGAGTTGGGTGATGATATTTTCGGAGTCCACCAGGTTTTTAGAACATCCCAGCGTGATGACACTCACTTTGCGCTTGTGATCGTCTTTGGTCTTCATTTCGATGAATCAGAAAGGATCGGAAAAGCGCGCAAGATAGTCTTTGTAGTCCCGTTTGGCAAGTTTGTAGTAGGATTTGGCCTGTTTGCGCAGATATTTGGCTGCCAGGAGGTCCTTTTCCCATTTGGCGAGTTTTTTACCGGAGAGTTTATCGCGACGTTCGGCCAGGCGTTTAGAGAGTTTCTTGTAATGTTTGCGGGCGGATTTGAGAAGTTTTTTGGCGGCTTTGTAGCGATGGCGGAGCATTTTGCGACTCAGGAGCATGTCCAGGTCTCCTTCGGGATTGCGGATTTCCAAAAATCGCAAGGAGCCTTCTTCCACGGGGCGATTGTGTTTCTTCTTCAACTCGTTGGAGTTCCAAACGATGGGCTTCATGGTATTTCATTTATGGGCCGGGCACAAGAAGACGGAGAGGCAGTGGTCACCAAGAGCAACTGTTTAGGTACCCGCTGTTTTTGCGCTAAAAACAGGAGCACCTAAACCGTTGCCACAAAGATACGCATTTTGACGGTTTAGGTGCCTGCTGTTTTTGCACTGGAATGCCAATTTTTCAGGAGCACCTAAGCCGTTGATTTGGAAGAATGCAAGGGCGGATGACTGATTTGTCGCCCCTCTGCTTTCCGGAATGTAAACCCACCGGGCTTTTGCCTTGAAACTCGTTCCCGTCGGCTGAAGCCGACGGAAAAGCAAGACAAGACAAGACAAGGCAATGATCGAAGAAGCGAGGAAGCGAGGAATCGCATGGCGGGGCTAAAGCCCAGGTTTTTCTTTGGCTTTTCGTTCCCGTCGGCTGAAGCCGACGGCAAAGCAATGCAATGCAATGCAATGCAATGCAATGCAAGACTATCACTATGCTATGCAAGGCAATTGGATGCACAGGTTCAAACAATCATTCCGGGAAATCAGCCAAACACTTTCCCACTCGCCCGGCTGCCTATGTGCCAAATGAATTTGGCCC
>JALVEF010000235.1 GCA_027031185.1 Saprospiraceae bacterium | reverse complement strand
CAACCCGACGGGCTACAACCTGGCCGCCGACTATACGGTGAGCGTGCCAGCGGGCTATACGGTGACACCGGCGACGGCGGCCTATGGCACCGCCACCACTTTCACACTCAACCCCGGCTCTGCCGGTGGTGGTGACGTGGCGATTGTTATCACAGACAATCAGGCGGGCGGGGACACGGCGCAGGTGACAATTACCGACCCGGGGACCTGTTCCACCAAGAGTGACATTATTGACGTGGGTTTGGCGAGTGTAGATTGTAATAACAATGGTACAAATGGCGATCCGACGGATGACTACATTGTCTTTGATCTGACGCCTGTCGGATATAATTTGGGATCAGATTATACGGTGATTGTTCCAATGGGCTATGTGGTCACGCCGGCTACCGGTGTTTTTGGAACAAATACCACCTTCCATTTTGCACTGCAAAACGGTTCGGCCGGTGGAGGAGATGTCGTGGTGTTGGTTCAGGACAATGCGCCGGGCGGTGATACGATGTCTTTTGTCTTGCCTGACCCCGGTACTTGTTCGGGTGAGTCCAATATCATTCAATCGGGTTTGCAGAATATCACTTGCCAGGACAATGGCACACCGCAAAATATTTACGACGATTATATCACTTTTGCGCTGGATCCTTTTGGATACAACCTGGACAGCGCCTATAGTGTAGTGCTTCAGAATGGCGATTCCATAGTTCCCCAGGGCGGGCTCTACGGCGATACTACTGTCTTTTCGGCGGCTCCCGGTACGGCAGGCGGGGGGGACCTGTCCTTGTGGATCATTGACAATCAACCCGGTGGAGATAGCTTGGAGGTCCTTATCACCGATCCGGGTTATTGCTCCGTAAAACCCGATATTATTGTTGTGGATACCATTGTGGTCAACGTGGATACGGTTCAGTATTGTGTGGATACCAGCCTGCTTCCCGCGCCGTTTTCCGGGATGACAAATGTATGTCCTGCATCAAGCGGCGCTTATGTGTATTTTGACCTTGATACCAAAGGCTTTTGTGTGAATTATTATGGCGTGGATTTTACCGGCACCGATACGCTTTGTCTGGAAGTGACGGACACACAAGGGCATACCGATACCATACGGTTTTTTATCACGGTCATTCCGCCCCTCGCGGGACTTTGCCTGAGCGATTCCATTTTTATCAACGAGGCGGCTAACGTTTGCTTGGATACATCGGAATTGGCCGGCCCAATCGTTTCTGTTCAAAATATTTGTGAAGATAGCACGGTGGCCAAGTTTGCAATAGACTCAGCGCTGTGCGTGACTTATGAGGGGCGTGAACTCGGTCAGGCACAGGCCTGTTTCGTCTTGACGAACGACCTGGGTATCACGGATACCGTTAATTTCTGTGTAGATGTCATCCCGTACGACGGCCTCCCTGATGCGGCCCCGGACAGCTTCTGCGTCCTGATGAATACACCCGGTATATTTAACCTGCTGGCCAATGACAACACGCTGGGCGGGGTGGATAGTTTCTACATTGTCCAAAACCCGTTGTACGGAGATATTACCATCAATCCCGATTTGAGTATTACTTACCGCCCGAAGGATGAGATCTGCGAGCGCACCGATCTGGTCGTCTATGGCTTTTGCAACCCCAACGGATGCGTCGAAGAGCAGGCAGTAATTTGTATCGAATGCCAGGACATTCAGATCTTTACGGCTGTTTCGCCCAATGGCGATGGAGTCAATGATGTCTTTTACATATCAAACATTGAAAACTATCCCCAAAGCGTACTGGAAATATACAACCGCTGGGGCAATTTGGTCTATCACCGCACAGGCTATCAAAACGATTGGAACGGCATGTGGCGGAACAACCGCCTGCCCGACGGCACCTATTACTACGTTCTCAAGCTCAATGATGAGGAAAACCGCCTGTTCAGCGGGTATTTACAGTTATTCCGGTGAGCCGGTTAAGACGATTTTGTTGATGTGGACCATTTGAGATACGCCTTGATGAAGGGATCCAGCCCCCCGTTGAGTACCGCATCCGTATTGCGCGTCTCGTATTGGGTGCGGTGGTCTTTGACACGGCGGTCGTCCAACACATAAGACCTGATTTGAGAGCCCCATTCGATTTTTGACTTTCCCGCTTCGATTTCTTGCTTTTCAGCGTTCTGTTTTTGCAATTCCAGTTCATACAGTCGCGAACGGAGCATTTGCATAGCCTTGTCGCGGTTGCGGTGTTGGGATCGCTCTTCCTGGCATTCCACCACTACACCAGTGGGAATATGAGTGATGCGGATGGCTGATTCCGTCTTATTGACGTGCTGGCCACCGGCCCCACTGGCACGGAACGTGTCGGTACGCAAGTCGGCGGGATTGATATCAATTTTGATGGTATTGTCCACGAGCGGATAGACAAAGACAGACGCAAACGACGTCTGGCGCTTGCCCTGGGCATTGTAAGGGCTGATGCGAACCAGCCGGTGGACCCCGTTTTCACCTTTCAAATAGCCGTAGGCATACTCACCGTCTATCTCCAACGTGACAGACTTGATGCCCGCCACATCACCCGGTACGCGGTTGAGCTCCTTAATGGTGTAGCCGGACTTCTCCGCCCACATAATGTACATGCGGAGCAGCATTTCCGCCCAGTCGTTGGCCTCCGTGCCGCCGGCCCCCGCATTGATGGTCAGGATACAGCTGAGGCGGTCTTCCTCCCGGTTGAGCGTCATCTTAAACTCCAACTCTTCGATGCGTTCGCGCAGTTTCCGGTAGGCTTCCTCCACCGCATCTTCCGATTCTTCACCAAGTTGCTGAAACTCATACAGCACTTCCAGGTCGCCGAGCATTTCCTCCAGTTCAGCATATTCCTGCACGACGCGTTTATGAGACGACAGTTCTTTGCTGATGCGCTCGGCACGCTCCGGGTCGTTCCAAAACTCCGGTGCATACGTCTCCCGATCCAGCTCCTCGATTTCTATTTTGCGCCGGTCAATGTCAAAGATAGTCCCTGATGGCATGCACACTGCCCCTCAGGGATTTAAGTTGGTCCGCTGTCATAGTTTCTCTCTTTTATGCCGCTTTGGGCGCTGCAAAGATAGAATTTACAATTTATACTCAAAGCGATTTGTTTTGGGATGATTAGAACACCGAACAAGGAACACCGATTTGAGATTTAAGGTAACTGTTTAGGTGCTCCTGTTTTTAGGGATAAAATAGGCATTTTCGTGGATGTCGAAGGTAAAATTTTCGATGCGTAGCAGCGCTACGTGAGAAA
>JALVEF010000234.1 GCA_027031185.1 Saprospiraceae bacterium | reverse complement strand
GGAACGCATCGGTGCACTGGTCATCTCCATCAATGTCCAAAATACACCTGTGGGGATACCGATTCCGGACGAAGAAGTCTATCAACCCGATATCCTTACATCCGATACGGTCTTTTACCGCTGGGCCATCACCGCCGGCATGCGGGCAGTGGACTATTTGTTTACCCGTTCGGACTTTGACGGCAGCCATGTCGGCGTCTATGGCGTGAGCCAGGGTGGGGGGCTGGCACTCTTGTTTGCGGGCATAGATCAGCGCATCGGGCTGGCGATGGGGACCAATCCCATCCTGGCCCAGCACGAAGGCTATCTCTATGGCCGGCCGTCGGGCTTCCCCTGGTACCTGGCCGAAGTGCTTGATGATCCACAAGAGCAAAATCGCATTCTCAATGCTGTCAAGTACTACGATGTCGTCCATGCCTTGAAGCACTATCATGGGCCGGCACTGGTGACTGTCAGCCTGCAAGACGAGGTAAGTCCGGCCGGGACCACCTTGACCGCATTGAATGGCTTTGATGGCCCGTTGCTACTGTTGCAGGCACTGCGCGGGTCCCATGTCCAGCCACCGCTCGGCGCCTGGCAGCGCCGGCTGGACTTTGTGCGGCGCTTTTTCCCCGTACATCCCAGTTGGCCCTGGCCACAGGCGACCACCGGCCTTATGGCGGATGCCGGCAATGGCGCGACTTTTACTTGTCTGACAGGCACGCTCCAGGGCCAGGTAGATATCAATGGATCCAGTCAGCCTCCCGGTGTGCAAATACACTGGGAGTTGGCAGATGGACCCGGTGAGGTGATTTTTGACTCCCCGGATTCCGTGCAGACGGCAGTGGCCTGTACCGTGCCGGGCACTTACCGTTTCCGGTTGGTGGCACGTGATACATCCGCCTTGTCAGCCGAACACTATTTCGCTGAGGTTTCGGACTACGTGACCGTGACTTTTTGCCCCAATGGCAACTGCGCCACACCGGTCTTTGTCGCACCTGCCGCGGACTATAGCGGGACTTGCAGCACACCGGCCGACGTTACAGCGGCGTGGAACGCTTTCATTAATACGCATGGCGGCGCCATCTTGGCGGACTCAACGGACATCACCTGGCAAGCTCTTTTTGATACGCTGCCCACGGCCTGCGACACGGCCACCGTCCGGTTTGTCGCTACCAATGTGTGCGGACTTTCGGATACGACACAGGCGCTTTTTTATCTGCAGGATGTGACGCCGCCGCTGATCAATCCGTACGCAGAGGGCCTCACGGTGATTTGTGACGGGCAGGGCAATGCCGCACAGCTGACGCAGTGGCTTGACACCCATGGCGGCGCCGTTGCGACAGACTCTTGCAGCGGTGTCACCTGGGCGCATGACTTTACGGCTCTGGACGGCAATGTGGCGACTGTGACCTTCACGGCGACCAATGGCTGTGGCCTACCGTCCACTACGACGGCGAGTTTTGTCATTGATGAGACCGGGCCGGGCTTTGTCAAGCCGGTGCAGGATACCGTCATCTATTGTACCGACACGACAGATGTGACACAGGAGGTAGCTGCCTGGCTGGCCAATCATGCCGGCGGCCAAGTGGGAAGTCCGTCTCCGGTCACCTGGTCGCATGATCTGGACACGCTGCCTCCGCTGTGTCAGCCTAAGACGGTCACTTTTACCGCAACCAATCAATGCGGCAAGACGGCGGCCATGGCGGCGCAACTCACCTTGGCCGACGGTACGCCTCCTTCCTTGCTGCAGCCGGCTCAAGACAGGCTTATCTCTTGTTTGGCAGCTGATCCGGATTCGGTATTGGCTCTGTGGCTTGCCGGTCACGGCGGCGCCGTCGCCACGGAGGCCTGTGATACCGTCCATTGGTACGATGATTTCAGCGGCTTGACCGGTGATACTACCTGGGTACACTTTACCGCTGCCAACGGCTGCGGACTGTCCACGGTCACCCCGGCCCGCTTTATCATTGAACAAAAGCCGCCCGTTTTGATTTTTCCCGCCAGCGATACCACCGTCTATTGTGATGGTGATCCGGACGCAGCGCTGGCGGATTGGCTGGCACACCACGGAGGCAGCATCCTGGCGGACACGGCCGGTGTGACATGGAGTTATGGAGATTTTTCCCTTGCGGGAAAATGTGATTCGGTATGGGTCACTTTCCAGGCGACCAACGGTTGCAACCTGAGCGTGCAGACCGGTGCTTTTTTTGTGGTGCGGGATACGACCGCACCCGCACTGCTCATGCCTGCCGATACCCTGTTTTTGGAATGCCCGGCGCCGGATGCATCGCTCGTTTATTCGTGGTTGGATGCGCAGGGGCATGCGTTGGCCGTGGATGCTTGCGGTGATGTGGCCTGGCATTACGATGTGCCCGTGATTGACTGTGATGCGGACAGCCTCATTCCGGTGACCTTCTACGCACAAGACGAATGTGCCAATACTGTTGCCACGACGGGGCTCATCATCCTGCATCGTCCGGATGCGGGGATATCCGTACCCGCACCGGACACGCTCTCACTACAAATTTTGCCGAATCCATTTACCAAACACTTTGACGTGCGTTTTATATTGCCACGCCCTGCTCCCGTGACGGGTCTCATCCTGGATGCCAAAGGCCAGCGCCTGTTTTCCATGATACGCCAAGGACGTACCGGCCTCAATCGCTGGCACCTGGACGCCGATCGCCTCCACTTGTCCCGCGGCCTTTATTTCTTTCGCCTGATAGCGGGAGATACTTCTCTGGCAAGACCGGTGATGAAGGAGTGAGCGAATCAAGGCATCCAAAAAAATCCGTTTTCCTTTGAATATCCGCACAATTAGGCCTACCTTTGCGCCTGTTTTTCACAGACCCGGAAAAAAGGATACATGGCTAATATCGGAAAGGTAAAACAAGTCATCGGCGCCGTTGTGGATGTGAGCTTTGAAGGCGGCAAGTTGCCTGATCTCTTGGATGCGCTCACCATACAGCGCGAAGACGGCTCTACGCTTGTCCTGGAGACGCAAAAGCATCTCGGTGAGAATACGGTGCGGGCCATCGCTATGGCGGCCACCGACGGCCTGATGCGTGGTATGGACGTAGTGGATACCGGCAAGCCCATCTCCATGCCCGTGGGCGAGGAAGTCAAGGGCCGGTTGTTTAATGTCGTGGGCGATGCCGTGGACGGACTCGGCAAAGTGGATACGGGCCAATGGGCCAGCATTCACCGCAACCCGCCCAAATACGAAGAACTCAGCACTTCCAAAGAAGTCCTCTATACCGGTATT
>JALVEF010000233.1 GCA_027031185.1 Saprospiraceae bacterium | reverse complement strand
TAGGCGCCGCCCAGTATATGTGGGAGGATCCGGATGCTGCGCTGTTTGATTACAGCAAGCCGTCGGGCGAATTGGTGATTTTACCGGACTTGCAGTCGTCGGCATCGAAGTCCCAGGCGGGTGTGCATTTGGCGTACCGGTTTGACATTTTTGCCAAGCATCCCACGTACCGGGCGTGGGTCTATGTGGATGCACATACGGGGGATGTGGTGTATGAGGACAAGATCATCCATCATGTGGCGCCGGCCAACGGGACGGCGGCTACGCGGTATTCGGGTACGCGGACGATCCAGACGGACAGTTATACGGGCGGATACCGGCTGCGCGAATACACGCGGGGCAATGGTATTGAGACTTACGACCTGAACAACGGTACCACGTATAGTTCGGCGGTGGATTTTTCGGATAACGACAACAACTGGACGGCTGCCGAGTGGGACAATGCTGCCAAAGACAATGCTGCGTTGGATGCGCATTGGGGCGCGGAGATGACCTACGACTATTGGATGACCAAGCACAACCGCAACAGTTTTGACGGCAATGGGGCTAAGATTAAGAGTTATGTGCATTATAGCACGAACTACGACAATGCCTATTGGAATGGCAGCGTGATGACATATGGCGATGGTAGTGGTACGTACTTTGACGCGCTGACGTCGCTGGATGTATGTGCGCACGAAATCGGGCATGCCGTGATGGAGCATACGGCGAATCTGACGTATTCGTATGAGTCCGGTGCCATGAATGAAGGCTTTTCGGACATCTGGGGAGCCTGTGTAGAAAACTATGCGGCACCGGAGAAACAGACCTGGCTCATCGGTGAGGATATCGAGCGGCGTCCGGGTCATCAGGCGCTGCGCAGCATGAGTAATCCCAAGTCGGAGGGCCAGCCGGATACGTATCAGGGTACCAACTGGTACACGGGTTCCGGTGACAATGGGGGCGTGCACACCAACAGCGGCGTCCTGAACCACTGGTTTTATCTGCTTACGGTGGGCGGCTCCGGCACCAATGACAACGGTGACAGCTATACGGTGACCGGTATCGGTATTGACAAGGCGGCCAACATTGCCTACCGGATGATGACCAATTATTTGACGGCCTCTTCGCAGTATGCGGACGCGCGCACATTTGCCATCCAATCTGCGGTGGATCTGTACGGCGCCGGTTCGGCGGAGGAGATTGCCACGACCAATGCGTGGTATGCGGTAGGTGTCGGCGGTGCGTACGGCACGCTTGCGTATTGTTCATCGAAGGGGAATACCGTGACGGACGAGTATATTGGCCGTGTTCAGCTGAATACCATAGACAACAGTTCGGGTGCGACTTCCGGCTATTCCGACTATACTTCCATTTCCACGGACTTGAGTTTGGGCAACAGCTATACCATTACCATTACGCCCACGTGGACCGGTACGGTGTACAATGAGGCTTATGCTGTATGGATTGACTATAATCATGATGGAGATTTCGCCGATGCCGGCGAGTTGGTTTGGAGCAAGTCTCCGTCCCAGAGTACACCGGTGAGTGGCAGCTTCACCGTCCCGACATCGGCCACGGTGACGGCCACGCGGATGCGCGTTTCCATGAAGTACAACGGTATCCCGACGCCTTGTGAGACGTTTTCTTACGGAGAAGTGGAGGACTATACGGTGAATTTGGTCAGTGGAGGATCGGACAATCAACCGCCGACGGCCCCGGCCAATCTGACGGCTTCCAATGTCACTCAGACTACGGTGGATCTGTCCTGGTCTCCTGCTACCGACAACGTCGGTGTGACCGGATATAAGGTCTTTCAGGGGGGGACGGTCATCGCCAACGTAACCGGTACCACCCATCAGGTGACAGGTTTGAGTTCGGGCACGACCTATTCTTTCCACGTCACGGCGGTAGATGCTGCGGGGAATGAGTCCGGTGCTTCGAATACGGTGACGGTGACGACTTCGACGCCGCCGCCCCCGAGTACCGGTTGCACGGCGCAAGTGTCCTCCTATCCGTATAATGAGAGTTTTGAGAATACGCTCGGCCTATGGACGCAAGCCACAGGTGACGACTTTGACTGGACGATCAAATCGGGTGGTACGCCATCGTCCGGTACGGGTCCGTCATCGGCGTATGATGGCACGTACTATATTTATATGGAGTCGTCGTATCCGAATTATTCCAACAAGCGGGCCATACTGAACGGGCCGTGTTTCGACCTGTCCGGCGCTTCCCAGGCGACGATCTCGTTTATGTATCACATGAAAGGTGCGTCCAACATGGGTAGTCTGGCGCTGGAAGCCAGCACGGACAATGGCAGTACGTGGACGAGCTTGTGGAGCCGGTCGGGTAACCAGGGTGCGGGCTGGAAGTCTGCTTCGGTGGATATGAGTGCTTATCTGGGTGGTACTGTCCGGGTGCGCTTCAACGGTATTACCGGTACGACCTGGAAGGGCGATATGGCTGTGGATCAATTCGGACTCACCACCGGCGGTGGTGGCGGGGGATGTATCGGCACGACGTTGACCATCACGTTTGACAACTATCCGTCGGAGACTTCCTGGGACATTAAAGACAATGCCGGCACCATCGTGGCTTCCGGCGGTCCTTATGGCGGGCAGCCCAATGGATCTACCATCAATCTGCCCAACTGTCTGGCGGCCGGCTGCTATACGCTGACGATGTATGACAGCTATGGAGATGGTATTTGTTGCGGATACGGCAACGGATCCTATTCTTTGACGCTTGACAGTGACGGTTCGGTATTGGCTTCGGGTGGTTCGTATGGTTCGAGTGATGCTACGAATTTCTGTTTGACGGGGGCGTTTGCCTCTACGGATGCCGGTGCGAAGCCGGCGTTTGAGGGTTTGCCGGATATTACATTGTTTCCGAATCCGGTGCGTGATGTGCTGCGGGTTCGTTTACGCGATAAGCGGATGAGCGCCTATCGTGTTTTTGACCGGACGGGCCGGATGGTTTTGAGTGGGCCGCTGACTGAGTGGGGGATAGATGTGTCCCGCTTGGAGAAGGGGGTTTACTTTGTGCAGTTTTTGTCCGACAAGAAGCAGCTGCGAGAACGATTTGTGAAGGACTGATCTTGCTTTGTAACTGTTTAGGTACCCGCTGTTTTTGTGCTAAAATGCCCTTTTTGCCCCTGTTTTTGCAAAAATTTTCTCACGTAGCGCTGCTACGCATCGAAAATTTTTGCTTCAACAGGAACAAAAATGCCTATTTTATACCTAAAAACAGGAGCACCTAAACAGTT
>JALVEF010000232.1 GCA_027031185.1 Saprospiraceae bacterium | reverse complement strand
CCAATGCCGATCCGCGTCAGGGTAGAGCCATTCTGACCGGTTATTCCCTTGGCGGTGGTTTGGCTGGTTTTGTCGGTGCCATATACCATCAAGAAGGTGTTCTTTTCGATAACATGCCATTTGAAATGGCTGCCAATGATGCGTATTTTCGTGCCTCCAAAGCAGTTCCTGGTTTTGTTGATATTATTTCCCAACTTATTTGGAATGATTTCTATAATGGTCTCGATCCATGGCCTCCTAAAATCGGAAACAATTTGCAAGGCTATCACGTTCCGGGAGAATTTTTGCAAGCGCTTCGCGTTTTTCAAAAGACTCCTAGCAAGCCTGTAGGCGGTGCTGATGAAGTCACTAATCTTAAAGCATTTGGGAGTCCTTTTACCGGAATACATAGTATGTCCATTTTAACGATTCTTATGTTTTTTGATAAGCAAAACTCCTCCGACTGGAGGGAGATATATGTGGATCTGGGGAAATCGTTATTCAATGATGAAATATCTCTTTTTGCTGGTTACGACAAATTACAAGGAACAAGCAAATTATCGGACAAGATGCGAAATGCATTGTCTTATTCCATTTTTGAGGGCGACGGGCTTGTGTTTGGCGATACGGCCATTCGCGCGTTGTTTGATGATGCCGATGAGGTGGGCAGGATAGCCAAAAGCAAGGAGTTGGGGCTCATACGAGTTATTGAAGGAGATATAATAATAGAAAATATCGTGAAGATTTTGGTGCAGTTTGCCGGGCAGATGGCGCTGCGCGAGGTGACGAAAGAGGATTATCCCGATGCGGTGAAGGGTGTGGTGCGCGCCAGTGATGCGGGCGATTTTCTTTCCGTGAGCATCGACCGGAAGGCGAAGGCGTGGAAGACCAGTTTGTTGAAGGAGAAGTCGTCGGATGCCAAAAAGTATCTTGATGTCAGCAAGATCGTCGGCGTTGATGCCTTCCGCGAGGCGGTGGATGCCTATCTGGCGCGGCATGAGGTGGGGGCCGAGTGGCGTGCCAGGGTGGCGGACAAGATCCGCAACGCCGAGGCGCTGGTGGTGGCGCTGGCGGGCGTTGGGTCGCTGGACGTGGACGAGGCCACGGGCCTTCTGAAGGTGTCGAAGGGGCGGGCGGAAAAGCTGCTTTCGAACGAGAAGAAGCCCCGCACGCTGGTGGTGGGCACGGATGGTCAGGATGAGATCATCGATGGTGCGGGCGATGACGTGATCCTGGCGGGGGAGGGGCATGACACGATTACCGCCACGGGGGGCGATGACGTGTTCATCGGCGGCGCCGGGATTGATGTTGTGGACTACGGGTTTGCCGGCGGGCCGCTGAAGATCGAGGTGAGGGAGGGGCTGCACCCGGTGTTGCAGACGCCGCATGGAGTGGTGGTGGAGGTTACCGGCGGCGAGCACGTGGGGCGCGACCTGCTCCTCGGGGTCGAGGAGGTATATGGCGAGGACAAGAGAGATCATCTGATTATCCACGATGTACAAGGCCGGCCGGAGGAGTTCCGCCCGACGTTCGACCTGAAGGACGGGGTGGACAGGGTGGACATGTCCAAGTTCAGGCGCGGGGCGTTCGTGGATCTTGGCAAGTCCAAAGCCCAAAAAGCGGGGGTGTGGAACGGGAGCAAGACAGCTCCGAGCTACAAGGCGGATGCGTTCCACGCTGATCTGCGGCAGACGGAACAGGCGATCGGGACGGATCTCGATGATTATCTGACGGACAAGCGGGCAGGGAATGACACCGCGGAAAAGCGGCTTCTGGATGGCGGCGCGGGGAACGACAACCTGATCGCCGCCGGTGGCAAGGCCGCCACCACTCTCGGCGGGACGGGAAGGGACTGGATCGTCAACCGTTCCGGCGGAGGTGGCGCCCTCTGGCGGCGTAGCGGGGCCGGGGTGTTTCCTGTGCAAGTTGGGCTGCCGGGATTGTCTTTCGCGTCATGAGTATGTAGCATCTTGCTGCTTGCAGGATGTGGCCTGGGGAGAGCGGAGCGCGGGTATCTTGCGGGGGCAGGCTCTGGACAGGGTTGATGGTTCCGGTGGCGCGGCGGCGGTGGCCTTGCCGCGGGGGCGAATTGGGCGTGTGGGGTTGCGGCTGGTAACAGGAAAGCTTCGTTTGCGATTTCCCTGGATTGCCTGTTCGAAATTCTGGACTGAAAATTTCATGTGCAGGAAGGCAAGTTACTCCCTTGGTGCATCCGCTACCGGCGGTAGTGATCTCACGCCATCATCGAAGCTATCGAATGATAGGTCAGATGGTGGCGGTCATGGATGGAAAAAGGCATTTCTATTTATTGTTTTTGCAACTTCTTTTATTTATTTATTTTTGTATATCAAGTATCCACCATATAGATTCAGTGTGAAGTATAATCTGGTTGTTGAGACTCCGGATGGATATAAAAAGTCTTCAAGTGTTATTATTTTGAGGTATCGGTTTCTTCCGAGTTGGATAACTTTTGTTCCTCATCGCGTGCATTATTTCTCAATGCTGGGTGAGGCGGTTGTCCTGAACGTTGGTGGCAATCGATATCTGTTCATGCTGACGGTTCGCAATGGAATGGAATATCTTCCCTTTATGGTTTTGGCGCCGCGTTTCGGGTTGGCTGAAGCGGATTATCGAGCTCTTGCGAAGAAAATCGCCAACTTTCGCGGTGTGGTCGAGGTGCCGCGCAGGCTGTATCCGCTGCTGGTGACATTTGACGACGTGAACGATCCGAAGACGGTGAAAAAGGTTGATCCGGATGACCTGGCGGCCACCTTCGGCCCCGGCTACCGGCTGAAGAGCATCACCATCGAGATCACCGACGAACCCGTCACCCGCGGAAAGGTGGAAAAGGTGCTGGGGTGGATTTACGATCCTAAGTTGTTAAAAAATCCTGTATGGCGCACTTTGCCTGAATTTGTTCAAGAGGTGATCCAAGGGTTGCGACAACCAGGAGGCCCTAAATGAGTAGTATAAGCAAAGACTTGTTTCTCGCTATATTAGCCCTTGATGCCTACAATCGAGGGTATGGAGCTGGTATAAGCGGCCTCAGTCAAAAAAGTGGAACAAAGGTTGGGCCGGCACGCATTATTACCAATGCGGAAAAAGAGCTGGGAGAAGCCCAATCCGCCGGCTTTTATGCGGTTGCGTATGACACGCCGTATGGGACGGTGATTTCGTACCGGGGGACGGACAAGAACATCTCTTCTTTTTGGAAGGATGAACCAGGTAGTGATCTCTGGAATGGCTATGGCACGGGGGCAGGTTTTTCTCGCTGCC
>JALVEF010000231.1 GCA_027031185.1 Saprospiraceae bacterium | reverse complement strand
GAATCATACTTGCTCTGCATGGAATGCGGGGCAAAAGGTTTAATTGGGAAAAGAACCCTGAAAGGGTTCAACTCCTTCGGAGATGTGGGCCTTCTTTTTCCGATGCCGGCGGCAAATGAGAAAGTCTCTTTCTCTGTTCCGAATTGGATAACTTTAATTTAGCTGATGGTGTTTATTCTTGACGATAGGCCGTCTCGGTGGAGGGCGCGCCGGGCAGATTCAAGATATTATTGATACGGTACAGCTCGTCGTATTGGGGCTGTTGTTTGCCGCTTTCCAGGCGGGCGATGGTGTGCACGCTCAAACCGGTGCGCCGTGCTAAGCTGGCACGCGACATGCCCAGCATAATACGGCGGTTTTTCATTATGGAATGAAAAGGTACCTGAATTTGACCACCGCCACGGCATTCCAAAAAAACCGGTTGGGAGGCATCCAAGGAGCTGTCAAACACACTGCTCAACACCATGACGTAAGTACTCATGGCCAGAATGGCGAGAACAGTCAGACGGCCACGCAAGCGGGCGAAGCGGTGTTTTTCCTTTGGAGGGTGCATCGTTTTGGAATTCATCAGGTTCGTTTTACGGAGAAAAAAAGAAACTGTTCAAACAATCGGTTTTGGGACGCCGGGTGGCCCTACCCAGACACCGCAGTCCGGGCCGGCGTATCAAGTCTGCTGATCCAGGCGGTACAGTTGATAGGTCTCAATGACGTCAATAAGTTTTTGGGCGTAGTGCGGATCTGTGGCATAACCGAGCTTTTGGAGTCCGCGTGCCCAGGCCTTATAGTCATCCCCATGCGCCTTGAGGGGCCGATAGCGCTTGGCGTTTAGCAAGATGCTGTGCGCGCGCCAGGACTCCCAGGCCGAATGGTAAATGCGGAAAAAGTCTTTGTGGGAATTGTCGGAAAAATTGGCGCAATGCCCTTTTTTGCAGGTGCGTGAAAAGCACTTTATGCCAAAGTGGTTGTGAAATTCACGTGCCAGCCGTCCGGTCCCTGCTTGGCTCTCGACGAGCGCCTGTGCCATTTTTATACTCGCCGGGATACCGTATTTGCGGGACTCGGCAATGGCCACTTTGCCGTAGCGCCGGATGTAGCCATCAATCACATCTGCCGGTACGCCACGCAAAGCACCTGGCTTGGACCGGCCGGTCAGCGGGCTGAGCATAGCGCTAACGTGTAGCTCCTGACGCCCGACGCGGCCGGGGGATGTGACACGTGTAATAGCCACCGGGGATTGGAAACGGACCCGATAATGGCGGCTCAAATCGTTAATAAACAGAATCAGCGCCGTCCACATCACCAAACGCCAAAAAACCCGCGAGACAACCAAACGGCGCAGTAATTTCACAACGTTTTGTTGCAATTTTTTGCCCTCTGTACGAAAAAACAACTTGAGCTTCAGACGCAAAAACCGCCACAGCGACAATTGCTCCACCATCGCCAGCCCGCCAAAAACAGCGTCCCGATGTACGGAATGCCTATCTATATTGGCAGATAGACGCCCGTTTTTCCGCTTTTTTGTATTTTTTGACTCCTTCATTTTGTGTCTTTTAGCAATTATTCGTACCTTTACAGGTGCAAGATGCAAGCTTATGTGTTTGCTGACGCAAAGATAAAACTTTTTGTTTTATCTTGTCAAGTCTTTTTTGAACTTTTTTGTTTGCCATGGGAAATTTTGCAGAAAACACCGTCAATGTCCGTTTCCGCAAACTCTTTGAAGAGATGCGGAAACACCATCTGATCAAGAACAAATCGGATCTGGGCAAAAAGCTTAACACCTACAACCACGTCATCAACGCGATCCTAAAAGGAGACCGGAAGCTCACTGTGGATCAGATCCTGAAGCTCACCCAACAGTATGGAGTGAGCGCCAACTATCTGTTTGGACTGGATGATGAGATGTTTGTTCCCGGGCATCCTGCGACGCAGGAAGTACCAACTTTGTCAAAAGACCTCATGGCGCGCGGAGGCCGGCAAAACATTGTCCTGGTACCGCACCGGGCAGTAGCGGGGTTCTCCCTGGGCAGCCAGGAGCAGGATTACTCCGAATATCCCAGGTTTACCATTCCCGGCTATGAAGGAGACCAGCTCTTTGCCTTCGAGATAGAAGGGGATTCGATGCTACCGACCATCACCAGTGGTGACATTGTCGTGGCAGAGCGGCTCCGCAAAGGCGAGGTCATCAAAGACAACCAAGTCTATATCGTCGTCACCGACTCCGTGGTGGCCAAACGCATCCAACTGATCAAAGAAGGCGGCCAGGTCACAGGAATGCGACTCATCTCCGACAATAGCGCCGTGTATAAACCCTATGAAGTGGATGTAAACGAAGTGCGCGACATTCTCAAGGTCAAACTCCGCCTGACCAACTATGCCATCTCTTGATGGTGCGCCACCGGTCTTATATGCGCACGGGCGTGCGCATATAAGACCGGTGGCGCACAAACGCACTTGATCCCACCCGTAAGATGGGAAAAGTTTATCTTTGTGGGAAAGCACCGCGATGAACGATACGGAACGATTCAGAAAAGGTCTCGAAGAAGGGTACAAGGAATACCTCTCCGTTCATCCGAGAAGCCGGGCAAAAATTCTCCCCATACACCAAGTAATAGCAGAGATTTTGTTGGCAAAATTAGGCGGGCAAGCAAAAGGCTTTACCGTTTTGGCTATGGGAATTGATAATAGCAAAGAGTTAGCCTTGGGAGGAAAGTACTATACAAAGGCTATTGACATAGCCGTCTTGTACAATAACCAACCCGTTTCGGGACTCGGATTCAAATTTATTACTTCAAACTATAAGCAAAACTCAAACAATTACTTTGAAAATATGCTTGGGGAAACAGCCAACCTAAAAAGAGTGGATTTCCTATACGGGCAAATGCTGGTATTCAAGCATAAAATGCCCTATTACAGTTCTGACCAAAAGACCTTCACGAAAATTGAGCATATAAACGAGACCAATATTGTCAAATATCTAAAATTGTACAACGACAAGGCCCAGGCTTTATATCACAAGCCTGATATTATATACGTGAGCTTTATCGAAACAGGAGACGAAAAGGCATTCGGGGAGATAGCAGAATCATATCAACGAGGTCAGCCAATACAAATAGATAAAGGGCAATTTCATCGGGCCCAAATAGCCCGGGTCAAAGTCAATTTTGTCAAACCCGCGGCGCTGCGTGAAGACGGCTTTTCGTCCGACACCATAAGATTCCTGGACAAGGTGGGGAATTTCGAGACCTTTATGGATGCCTTCGTACACCTGACATTAGGCAAAACATACAGCATGTAGCTATGGCGTCATTGACCAAGACATACTCCAAAGAGAAACTGACCGGACAGATATTCACGCCGGCCTTCATCGTGAATAAAATACTGGACGACATCGGGTTTGTCGGTCCGGATATTTTGGGCAAAAAAATCATTGACCCTGCCTGCGGGGACGGCCGGTTTTTAGAAAAGATTGTAGCGCGTATCATCCAATTTTCTCCCAAAGAGGATTTGGCCCGCAACCTGCGATTTGTGTACGGTTGGGATATTGATGAAGTAGCCGTAAAAGAAGCAATTGCGCGATTAAACCGGCTCATCAAGCCGTTTGATATCCGGGTAAAATGGAAAATCACGGTAACCCATTCGCTCCATCAAGCAAATGCCGCCCGCGATTTGTTCTCCGGCCACAAACCTGTCGAAAAGTTTGACTTCATTGTGGGCAATCCTCCTTATATCCGGATACAGCACCTGGATGCAAATGAACGAAAATTTATTCAAAATCATTTCCGGTTTTGCCAATCCGGATCCACGGACATTTATATAGCGTTTTACGAATTGGCCTTAAACCTGCTGAAAAAGAACGGGAGAGCAGGCTACATCACCCCGAATACCTTTTTTCATACAGATACGGCCAAAAACTTAAGGAGACACTTTGAAACAAGGCAAAACCTGATCCAAATCACCAATTACGGACACATCCAGCTATTCGATGACGCTACTACGTACAGTGCCATAGTTATTTTTGACCGGGAAAAGCGTGATAAGTTCTTGTATCAACAGGCCATAGACAAAACGACATTTAAGAAAAGGTTTGTGGATTTTACTGAAATAAAGGGGCAAAAATTTTGGCAGCTTTCAATCAACCGGAGAAAGCCAATAAAAGGGAGACGGCTGGGAGACCTGGCCAGAATACATGTCGGCATCACCACACTGGCAGACAAAATTTATATGATGCGCTTTATCGAGAAAGACGGAGACTATTTGTGGTTGCAATCGAAACACCATGGCGCAATAAAAATCGAACGGGAAGTCTTGAAGCCCATCATCAAGGCGTCCATAATCAAAAGCCCGGATGAGCCCATTAGGGAGTTTGTATTGTTTCCTTACAAGAAAGTTGGCGGGAGGCATCAAATAATCCCGGAGGACGAGCTAAAGAAGAAGTACCCGATGGCCTATGCCTATTTGCGGCAGGTCAAACCGCTTTTGGACAAAAGAGACAATGGCCGGCCCAACCCCGTCGCCTGGTATGCCTTCGGGCGAACGCAAGGCCTGGACACGACATTCGGAGAAAAAATCCTTTTCTCCCCTATGAACAAAGAGCCGAATTTTATCCTATCCAGGAACAAAGAAGCTACGTTCTACTCCGGCTACTGCATCAAATATGACGGCGACTACGAGTATCTGCTAAAACAGCTGAATTCCGAAAGGATGAAGGAGTATATCCAAATTACAGCCAGAGATTTTAGGGGCGGGTGGAAGGCATACAACAAAAAAATCGTGCAGGAATTTCTCATCACCTGAAAGCGCCGCTTTATACTGCCCGCGCTTATTCTTCAGATGCGAACTGCTGTACACGCCCGCCCTTCTGCGCACGGGCGTGCGCAGAAGGGCGGGCGTGTGGGACAGAGGTTATTTCACTCACACCCTACGCTATCAAACGGATATTCCACTCTCCAAATACTTGATGACACTTTCGGCGAGCCGCCCCGCCGCCCCGGGGCGGCCGAGTTTTGCGCGAAGCGCTGCATATTGACGTTTGATCTCCTGCCGGTGCGCCGGCTCCAAAATACGGGACAGTTCAGCGCGTAAGTTGTTGATATTCAAGTCGTATTGTATCAGCTCCCGCACGACTTCGCGGTCCATGATCAAATTGACCAACGAGATAAAGCGAATCTTCACCACACGCTTGGCGATGGCATAAGAGAGCTTGCTTGCCCGATAACAGACGACCTGCGGCACGTCAAAAATGGCGGTCTCCAGGGTGGCGGTACCGGAGGTGACCAGGGCGGCATCGGCTGCGGCCAGGAGGTCGTATGTGCGGTGGAAAATCACCGGCACGGGCAACCGTGCCAAACTTATAATTTCATCGTAAAGCTGAGCCGGCAGACCGGGCGCGCCGGCTATCACAAATTGGGCTTGCGGAAAGTGTGGCACCACTTCCAGCATGGACGCCAGGATGCGCTCCAACTCCTGGCGCCGGCTACCGGGCAACAAAGCAATCAGGGGGCGTTTTTGCGTCAAGGTACCGGGAAGCGCTTTGGGACGGTAGCCCCCAATAATATCCAGAAGGGGATGCCCGACAAATTCTACCTCCATGCCATGTCGCGCATAAAAGTCCTCTTCAAACGGCAAGATGACGTACATCTTGTCCACGTAGCGGCGGATTTGCTTGACGCGCGAGGTATTCCACGCCCAGATTTTCGGGGAAATATAGTATAGCACCTTAATGCCCCGCTGGTGGAGCCATTTGGCCATGCGGAGATTGAAGCCCGGATAATCCACCAGCACGACGGCATCGGGCCGGAAGGCCAGGATGTCGCGCTTGCACATCCTAAAATTGCGCCGGATGGTGCCCAGATTGCGCACCACCTCCACAAAACCCATAAATGCCAGGTCGCGGTAGTGCTTGACTATGTCCACGCCCGCGGCCGCCATGCGATCGCCTCCCCAGCCTCGTAAGGACCAGTCAGGTCGCCGCCGAAGTACTTCGGCGGCAAAGTACGATGCTTGGAGATCCCCGGATGCCTCCCCGGCTATAATGTACAAACGCATCGGCTATCGCACTACCCTACTGACCAAATCCCGGACGGCGTCGCGATGGACGGTGTAGGTCATCATCTTGAGCCGTACGTAGTCTTCGTGAATAAAGAAGTATCCGGGATCCACCCCGTTGCGGGCCGAACTGCCGGAGTCTTTGACCAGAAACCACCACTTACCATCTTTGTCCTCCTTATAGCCGATGACGTGAATGGCATGGTCATCCGTCGTGGCCCCATTGTCAAAACGCATTTGGCGCGCATTTTCGTCAATGTACTCGGAGGGGATGTCAAAGCTGGGGACAAAGGCCACACTCTTTGATGGCAGATATCCGGGCTCCGACACGTCGCCGCCGAGCGAGACGGAATAGCCGTTTTGGATGGCATTTTTCAGGCCGGCGATGAAGTCGTCCAACGGCACATTGAAGTAGTCCGTGCTGTTCCAATAGTTGTCCGGTACATCGTACTCCGCGTTTTTCCAGTAAGGATACTTCTTGAGCGACATAAAATTGACGTAGTCATCCGGATTGATTTGCGCGACGTCGCGCATAAAGGTGAGCGGATCATACGCCTTGCGCTCATAGTAGAAGGTCTTGGGCGGCGTGCCCATGTACGTGTCCAAAATGGCCCTGACGCCGTTCATAATGGTCTGTTGGTCCCAGGCATTGCGGCGCTTGTGGTCTTCCAGATAGGACTTAAACTCGGCAAACATCGCCTTGTGGTCCAAATACGGCGTTTTGCGGGCATTGCCGGAGTACGCGTAGGCCGGCATCAAGCCGTGCTTTTTCATCTGGCGCGCCAAAGCATTGGTCTCCGAGCCTTCGCCAAGGAAGGATTGGCCGTGCGTTTTGATGTATTCCTCTGCTTTGGACAGGTACTCCCAATAGACCAGGTACATCTCCGATAGCTTGATCTTTTTCTTGGTCTTGCGGAAGATCTCCGCCTCATAAAACGAAGATGTGGAAAAAGACCAGCAGGTGCCGGTACGGCCTTGCGAAATGGGCGCTTCGCACCATACGGACTTGAACTCCTTATGCGATACAGGCATACTCAGCCCGTGCGGAACGGCCTTGAGCACCTTGCGTGCCTTATACGTCTTATCGCCCAGGCTTTTCAAAATCTTATTGTAAAACGGGTTGGTATAGTCCACATAGCGGGCATCGTCTTTGGGCTGCTGCCCCACCAGTACCTGTGCCAAGAACACCAACAGGAGAAAGGAGAGATATCTTTTCATGGGTCTGCGATTTGGGTTAGTAGTGTCTTTTTTGGGGTCGGAGGATGTAATAGCGCACTCCAAAGGTAGCAAAGGCACTGGAAAAACTATGCGCGTTTGCGCAATTTCGGCTAATTTTGCCTGGAAAGCATGTACCATGAATCAAAACGGCAAATCAACCGCAAGTAAAGCACAAGTATGGAACGAAACTTCCAGCACTGCACTGGATGTCATCCGCAAAATTATTTTGGCACCGTACGCTGAGGAAACTGCCAAGCGCCTGGACGAGCTCCGCACCCATTACGAAGCTACTTTCCAACAACTGGAAAAGGATTTTGAAGCTCGCGAAAAAGCACTCAACGAGCGCATCCAACAATTGGAAAACCAACTCTACAAACGTATTGACGAAATACCTACCACTCTCAACAAGCAAATACAACAAATCGAGACCAAAATCAAGCAGGAAATCGAGACCAAAATCAAGCAGGAAACCGAAAAAAAGACCGAGGACTTTGGCAAATGGCTCATCGAAATGGGGCGCAAGTGGTCTTTTGACAAAATTCAAGGAGGAGAATAATTGCCATGACACCCCGGAAACCCATGACAGAGCCTGAGCTGCTTGAGGAAAAGGCCAGGCTGTTCGAAGAGCTCAAAGACGTCTTGCTCCGCGAGGACCGTGCCGCCTTTAGGCGGCTGGAAAACATTCTGGACAATCCCGACGAGCTCAAGCACAAAATGTCGCCCGTCCTGGAAGACAGACTGCAACAGCTCAAAGTACAATTCCCCGAAGAATACCGCAGCATCGTAGAGCGCATGATATCTGAAAAGCTGGCCAACTCCAAAGAAGAACTCCTGGAAGCCATCTACCCCATCATGGGCAAGCTCATCAAGCGCTACATCGCTTATCAATTTGAACTGCTCCGCGAACAAATCCGCCGCAAAACTCAGTGGAATTGGCGCAATAAACTCTCGCGC
Source organism: Saprospiraceae bacterium (assembly GCA_027031185.1). GTDB lineage: Bacteria > Bacteroidota > Bacteroidia > Chitinophagales > Saprospiraceae > HyVt-613. Next base: position 3,379 of record JALVEF010000231.1, on the reverse strand, counting down.
CGTATCCGGGCCTTGTTTACTGGCGTGGCCGAAGACGAAGCCATCCTGGCCGAGTTCCAGGATTATTCCATCGAAGACGTCTTCATCATACAGAAAAATTCCGGCTTGCTGATCGCATCCGCCAATAAAGACGCTGATGATGATATCATCGCCGGTATGGTGACCGCCATCAAAGCTTTTGCCGAAGACGCCTTCCGGCGCCCCAATGCCGAATTGGAGCGCATAAACTATGACGACCTGATCCTTCTTTTCGAAGCTTTCTATTCTTATTACTTCGTGGTAGTCATCAAGGGCAACATTACCGCTGCCACCCACCAGACAATTCACGAAAAAATGAATAACTTTGCCGCCCGGGAGTTGACACATGGTAAGGTCCGGGACGGGCAGTTTTCCCTGGCCCTTTCCATTAAGCTAAAAAGCGAGTTTTTTGACAATCAGGAAAAATAGTTCATGCTATCGCACAAATTGATTTTAACGGGAAGCTATGGTGTCGGCAAAACATCTCTATTTGACCGGTTCTTGTACAACAAGTTCAGCTCCAAATACCTAACAACCATCGGGGTCAACGTCGACAAAAAGGTCGTCAATATTGACGGACGCCAGCTCACCATGATCGTTTGGGACATCGCCGGCGAAGTGACTCAGGACAAAATCCCTAATGCCTATTTTCTGGGCGCTTCTGCTATGATTTATGTCTTTGATGTCACCCGGGCCTCTACCTATGAGCACATGATTTCAGATATTGACTTTCTCAAAGCCAAACTACCCAAGGGCATCATCTCCATCGTCGGCAACAAAATTGACCTGGTAGATGAGCAATTTATCCAAACCGAACTAAAAACCCAAGCCCCCCTACCCTGGGACATCCTGACCAGCGCCAAAACCGGAGAACACGTGGAAGAGCTTTTCCTATCCATCGGAAAAAAACTGTTGAATAGATCTTAAACTGGATGCACGTGAGGAAAGAATGTAGGATTTGGGTGGACGACAACGCCAGAATCGTAAAAACACAGGGAAATTTGTTTGATAAAGAGCTTTTGGACAAATTATTCCACGTTTTGTTTTGTCCGGTGATTCTGAGCATCTTTGACGAAATCAAAAAACTGACCAAGGACAATCCGGGCATTCACATTCCCGCAGTCAATCTTTCGTCCAAATACATCAACGGATACTTTCACTACTTTTTCAAGCGTGAAAGCAATGGCTTGATCCTTTGGGTTATCAAGGACCAAACAGCCGAAACCAACTACAAGCTCATCAGGTTGCAACCCGAGATGGAGAAAAAGCTAAAGAGAGAGACCGAACGTTTCCTCCTTTCGCGGCGAAACTGCAACTACACCGATGAATAGTATTTGGAAACAACCCGCCGACCTGCAACTGCTCAACCGCCTGGGCAAAGACAATATGACCGCCCATGTCGGCATTGAATTCGTCGAAATTGGCGACGACTATCTCGTCGCTCGCATGCCCGTGGACCACCGCACCACACAGCCCTATGGCATCCTGCACGGTGGAGCCAGCGTGGTACTGGCCGAAACGCTGGGATCCGTTGGTGCCGCTCTTTGCCTGCATGATATGGACAAAGAGACCACAGTAGGCGTCGAAATCAACGCCAACCACTTGCGAAGTGTCCGTTCCGGCTTTGTCACAGGCAGGGCGCATCCCCTCCGCGTGGGCCGGCGCCTACACGTATGGCAAATCGAAATCCGTGATGACCAAAACCACTTGGTGTGTGTCAGCCGGCTGACCGTCATGGTCGTCCCACGACACCGATAAAGCCAACTGCCAAACACCCTACGAGATGAAACCAGCCAAAAACCCCTACCAAATCCTGCCGCTGCGCCACCTCAACACCGGGCACTTCCTGCTCATGGCAGGGCCGTGCGTGGTCGAGAGCGAATCTGTGGTCATGGAAATTGCCGAAAAAATCGTCGCCATCACCGAACAGCTGCGGATTCCTTTCATATTCAAAGCATCCTATCGCAAGGCCAACCGCTCCCGCCTGGACTCCTTCACCGGCATCGGAGATATACCGGCACTGACCATCCTGCGAAAAGTAAAAGAACTCTTTGGCATTCCCGTAGTCACCGACATCCACACCCCCGAAGAAGCCGCCATCGCCGCCGAATACGTGGACGTCCTGCAAATCCCGGCCTTCCTGTGCCGGCAAACTGACCTCCTCGTTGCCGCCGCCCGAACCGGCAAGGCCGTCAACATCAAGAAAGGACAATTCATCAGTGGCCAGGCCATGCAATTCGCCCTCGACAAAGTCGTCCAATCCGGCAATCCAAACGTCTTCCTTACCGAGCGGGGCAATATGTTTGGCTATCAAGACTTGGTCGTGGACTTTCGCAATATTCCCATTATGCAAGCCTTCGGGGCTCCCGTCATTATGGATTGTACACACGCCCTCCAAAAACCCAATCAAAATACCGGTGTGACGGGCGGCGACCCCGCCATGATTAGCACCATTGCCAAAGCCGCCATCGCCGCCGGCGCCGACGGACTCTTTATCGAAACTCATCCCAGGCCCGCCGAAGCCCGGTCCGACGGCGCTAACATGCTCCCCTTAACCAAACTGGAAGATTTGTTGCGTGTAGGCCTCGACTTACAGGCTGCCTTACCCCCCCCGCCGAAAAAAAAGTGTTAATGTAGTTCTTTTGATGCAATTTCACCTAAATTTGCGCAGTTCTTGATGGCAATATCAGGTAGAATTTGATCGCTATTCATGTATTGAGCATTTGTAACTGTTTGGGTGCTCCTGTTTTTAGGGATAAAAAAAATAGGCATTTTTGTTCCTGTTGAAGCGAAAATTTTCGATGCGTAGCAGCGCTACGTGAGAAAATTTTACCGTAACTGTTTAGGTGCTCCTGTTTTTAGGGATAAAATAGGCATTTTTGTTCCTGTTGAAGCGAAAATTTTCGATGCGTAGCAGCGCTACGTGAGAAAATTTTTGCAAAAACAGGGGCAAAAAGGGCATTTTAGCGCAAAAACAGCGGGTACCTAAACAGTTACATTTTACCAAAGGCAGACGCAAAAAGGGCATTTTAGCACAAAAACAAGGGGTACCTAAACAGTTACGAGCATTTTACTATACCGGCATCGAAACCCGTCCAGTCACGAGTAAAGACCAAAACAACATGCAAAAAGGCATAATTTTAGGAATCTTGCTCTCCTTTCTGAGCTTCAGCTTAAAGGCTCAGATTGAGCGCTCCATCTTCAGCGCCTATGAAGTGGACAGCATCACGCAAATCGAAATCCACACCGAAGACTCTGCCCAAGTGGAGTTTTGGCCCGGTGACAACATCCTGGTCGAAACCAACATCGCCCTCTACGGTAGCAATACCCGGATCTTTGACGATTTCATCAAAAAGAAGCG
>JALVEF010000230.1 GCA_027031185.1 Saprospiraceae bacterium | reverse complement strand
CGGGGACGAAGATCATGACAAAACCGGCAAAAAATCCCAGGGCGATGCTGGAGCCGACGGCCAACCAGTCTTTTCCGTACAGGGGATGCAGCATGTCCGCGAACAGGGCGAACACCAGGCCGAACAGGCACCAGAAAGCCAGATAATAGAGATAGAGCCAGGCCATGCGGGAGAAGGCAGGCAGGGTGACCCGGGAGAAACTCGCACCCATGCGGCCAGGGAGCCGACGGGCAAGTCCCAGAAATGCTGGATGGAAGCTTGCCACGGACAAGGCGGCGACAGGCAGCAAATACCACCATTGCAATTCATAGCCCCCGGCCATGGCCAGGGCCGGCAGGCCGACCACCAGTGAGGAGGCGGCAAGCAGTATGGTTTCCAGATACAAGGCCACGCCGATGCTGGCCATGTCAACACCCTGCTTATAGGTCATTTCCGCCCGGGAGACATAGGACCAGATGCCCCCCGGCAGATAGCGCGCCACCGATGACAGCAGCCAGACGCGGATATTGTCCAGTTTGGGGGGAGAATGGTTGAGCGAAGAAAGAATGAGCAGCCAGCCATAGGCGTCGAGCAGGAACAGCAGCACCAGCAACAGCAGTGACAATAAGGTTGGCCCGGCCCGCAGCCTGAAATCCAGGTTCTGGATCTGTGGCCAGATTTCCGCGGTCATCATGCCCATGAAGCCCAGCGCCAGGGCGATGACCAGATAACGCAGGATTTTCATGCCGGATCATCTTTCCCATGAATCGGCCGGGCGGGAATGCCGACCACCGTGGTGTAGGCGGGGACATTCCGGGTCACCACGGCGTTGGCACCGACGATGGCGCCTTCCTCTATGGTCACCCCGTCCAATATCTTTGCTCCTGCGCCTATCCATACATTGTTCTTGATATGTATACCTTCCGCAGTGAAACCTTGTCTGACATAGGGCTCGTCATCATCGGGTTCATGCACATGAGAGGAAGCCACGATGAAACACTGGCCGGCGATCATCACGTCGTTTTCGATGGTGAGTCCCCCATTGCCGTAAAGAATGCTTCCCTGGCCGATACTGCAGTTGTCTCCTATGTGTACATGGCCCTCGGGGGGGCCGGCATTGATCATGACGCCGCTTCTGAGAAAACTGTTCCTGCCTATCCTGATGGCATCGGCATGGCGGGAGGTGGCCACCAGCTGCACATCGTCGTCTATGACTGTACCGGGTGACAGTACAATATTCCGGGGACAGCGTAAGGTGACGTTTTTGCCAAGGTAGCTGTTGCGGTAGAAGCCGGAAAAGCATACAGGGTAGAGGAGGGATCTGAGTCCAATTCCCAGTATGCCGGGAATGTAGAGGCAGATACCGAGGACTAGCTCATGCCATATCAGGCTGAACACCCCGGCGCCTTCTCCCACCGTGAGCCGGATATAGCGTTGCAGCGCGGATTCGTCCCGGTAGAGATCTTGTAACCTGTAGTGCTTTTTTGTCATGGCTTGGTGCCGCTTTAAAGAGCAGGTGTTTGAGGCGTCAAAAACGGTGTATAAAACCGGTTTGCTGTTGCACAGCGCCAAAACAACTCTGGGAGAAACGCCATTGCGACCTAAGAATAACGTGATTGAGCTGAACGGTCGAGAGCGATGCAACGGCTCGCCAAAGGGTTGTTGACCCGCTAACCAAATATATCGCCCTCTGCCGCCAGTTTGATTCAACAGGCTGATTTGACAATGACTCATATCGACCTGACAATCCACTCTCGCTATTGTTGTCCATACCAGTGCATCTTCTTTGCTTCTTTAAATTGGCTCTTGGATCCTATGCAGGTGTTGTCGACCTCCTTTGGCGCATTGTTGTGTGAATCTTTCATCCCTGGTTCGGTACCCTTATGAATATGAAGTTGGAACCTGTTTCCACAGGCGCAAAGAACGATCAGGCCTTTGTCCTGTTTTTCTTACTGGCTTTGGCGGGCATTTACCTACTGTACCAGTTGGGCTTTGTTGCAGATTGGACTTTCGATGACTGGTTGACTCTCAATGGTCTGTCCCAGGTTGTAGACTACGATTCTGCCAAGACCTATGTACTTGGCAATACTACGGGGCCTACAGGCAGGCCGATAGCCATGCTCAGCTTCCTGCTCAATGTCCAGGATTGGGATCAACATCCAGAGGGATTTCGCCAGATCAATACGGCCATACACCTGTTCAATATACTGCTGGTGGCTGTGGCAGCCTGGCAGATCGCCCGGCTGGTTCCTTCCCTGGCATCCCATGCGATTGGATTTGCTGTATTCCTGGCGCTGATCTGGGGTGTGCATCCCTTGTTTGCTTCCGGTGTTCTTTCTGCGGTGCAACGCATGGTGTTGTTGTCCGCCAGCTTTGTTTTGCTAGGGATCAATGGCTATTTGTATGGACGCGCCCAGGCTTTTTCACATCCGCTTCGTGGACAGCTGATCATGTTGGTCTCGTTGGCTGTGGGGCTGGTTCTGGCCACCTTTTCCAAGGAGAATGGCGCGTTAATGCCCGCTTTTGTGGGATTGCTGGAGTTGCAGATCCTTTCGCGCTACCGCCCATCAAATCTTGGGTACCTGAAACCCATTGCCCAGTTGATGTTGTGGGGAACCTTACTGGTATTTTTGTTGTATATCGTTCTGTCATGGCCGGCCATAGTTGCTGGTCAGGATGGCGCTTATCGTGATTTCAGCTGGTCGCAGCGAATCTGGTCAGAGTTCCTGATTCTCTGGGAATATGTCCGCCAGATATTCATCCCAGATATCATGACCATGGGGCCATTGCAGGATGATACCAGCCGTATCCATGGTTTGGATCCCTATACGTTCACAGCACTGCTGGCCTGGTGCGGGGCTTTATTGTATTCCTGGCTTCAGCGGAAAAGACGGCCCATACTGTTGTTCGGTATAGGATTTTTCCTTGTTGGACACCTGATTGAGTCCAGTTTCATTCAGTTGGAACTCTATTTTGAGCATCGCAACTATATCCCGTCCCTGGGGTTGCTGGCGATTCCGGCTGCTTTGTTGTATTTGAGCAAGTCCATGCTGCTGCGGTTGCTGGGGTGGATAGTGGTGCTCCCGTTGCTGTCCTTTTTGCTCTATCTTACCACCTCGGCTTGGGCAGATCCCCTGGTCAGCTCCCAGCGCTGGTTTTCTGCACATCCCACTTCTCTTCGCGCCCTGCAGATGCGCATTCGCATTAAGACAATTGCTGAAGGATCGGAGGCCGCAGCCCGGTTTTCCGCTGCCGTATCTGATCAAATGCCCGAGAGAATCAATGTAGCTGCCTTG
>JALVEF010000229.1 GCA_027031185.1 Saprospiraceae bacterium | reverse complement strand
GTGGGTTGGCTATACAATGCAGTCTCCAGACAAAGGGAGACAAAGAGAACTACCAGACGATAACGCATACGGCACTTTTTTTAGATGGAAGATGAAAAATAGCGGAAGGGAAAGACTGAGGGGACAGGTATAGCACGGGACTACACCTACTACGATTAGGATAATACTTTCCCGACAAATGCTGCTGTATTCACAGGTCAAAATGCGGGAAAATTATGCGAATCAGCATAATCAACAGGAGCAGTACCAGCAAGGTCCACCATACGCTGGTGCGGTTTTGTTCTTCATAGCGGGATTTGAGATAGGCGATTTCTTTGTGATCCACATCGTGATAGCTCGCTTCGTCCCACGCCTTCTGAAAATCGCTGGCCAGATTTGCAAGCACCTCGCGTGCGGCTTCGACGTCCTGCTCGCGTACCATAATGGTCGGGCCGAATCCGGGCAGCGGAAAGAGTGACGATACGTTGTCATCGCCCGCCGTGGCCGGTATGCCCGCCTGTGCCAGAGCATGCAGGATGATGGACGCTTCGGCTTGATGTGCACAACGATGAATGATAACCATGACGAGCCGGTTTGTATCCAAATATACGGGAATTTTGCGGGAATGTGTACAAAAACGGCTTCCCGGCTATACCTATCCCCCACACAGGCCTAAAGCCTGTGTCCCCTCTGCCACTTTGAGCACCGGAAGAGAAAAGCCGTATATTTGTCACACGAAGTCGCCGGCCATCGCTTTGCTCATCCCAGAGACATTGATAACAGCCGGAAGGCGGGTTGGGAGTGGATAGGCTGCCTGTCAAAAAAACCAAATCGAGCTCCGGCGGGTGACTTCAAACCAGCTATTGAAAACCGGGAAAATGGAAATACACACAGACATAAGATTGGGCGACTGCAAGGAGGTGCTCAAAGAATTGCCGGACCATTCGGTTGATCTGATTTTCACTTCACCTCCCTACGCAGACCAACGAAAAAAGACGTACGGCGGCATCCACCCGACAAAGTACGTTGATTGGTTTTTACCCATTTCAGAGCAGTTGCTCAGGGTGCTAAAGCCAACCGGTTCTTTTGTGCTAAACATAAAAGAACGAGTAGTCAACGGCGAACGCAGCACTTATGTCCTGGAGTTGATTTTGGAAATGCGCAAACAGGGCTGGCTCTGGACTGAGGAATACATTTGGCATAAGAAGAACTGCTATCCCGGGAAATGGCCCAATCGCTTTCGCGATGCCTGGGAGCGCTTACTGCATTTTACCAAGAACAAGAAGTTCAACATGTACCAGGAAGAAGTCATGGTGCCGATGGGTGACTGGGCCAAATCCAGGCTTAAGAATCTCAGTGATACAGACAAAATCCGGGATGAGTCAAAGGTAGGAAGTGGCTTTGGAAAGAATATATCCAATTGGATAGGACGCGATAAAGCCTATCCGACAAACGTGCTGCATCTCGCTACGGAGTGCACTAACAAAAACCACAGCGCCGCATTTCCCGAAGGCCTTCCCGAATGGTTTATTAAGCTGTTTACCAAACCGGGCGACACGGTGCTTGACCCTTTTATGGGCTCCGGTACCACCAATTTCGTCGCACAACGACTGAGCCGGAATTCTATCGGGATTGAAATCAAACAAGCGTACTACGATATGGTGAAAAGCCAAATTGAGGAAAGGAAACACGTACTCTTTGAACCAAAAGAAAAATATGAAGCATCTAAAATTAACGGACGTAACTAAATATGTTGAAAACAACATCGGGACATTCCACCAAAAGAGAATTGAAAGACTTAACCGTCTCAAACTCAAAACCGTACTAAAAAAGAAAAACCCATACCTATTCAAAGCAAAGCATATTTTGACCGCCGGTGAAATTGTCCAAGGAATTGCCGATGCCTTCATATCATCTGCCGAAGAAACTATCTTTGGTGACTGGTTGGAAGGGCTGGCTATATTCATAAACCATAAAGTTTATGGCGGATGGAAATCCGGTATTCGCAACATAGACCTGGAATTTGATAAGGATGGAGTCCGGTATATCGTTAACATTAAATCCGGTCCAAACTGGGGCAATAGTAGCCAAATCGCAAAAATGAAATCTGACTTCAAAGTTGCTCAACGAACTATAAGAACCGGTAATTCAGGGCTGAACGTAGTAGCTGTAAATGGCTGTTGCTACGGTATTGACAACAACCCCGACAAAGGGGATTACTATAAATATTGCGGCCAGCGGTTTTGGGAGTTTATTTCAGGAGATGAAAACCTCTATCAGGAAATAATTGAGCCGCTTGGTTATAAGGCCAAAGAAAGAAATGATGACTTTCGAAAATCTTATTCAAAAATGATAAACCAGTTTACAAGAGAGTTTATCCAGGACTTCTGCGATAGTGATGGAAGTATAAACTGGAAAAAATTGATCGAGTTTAATTCTGGGAAGAAAAGTTGATGCCAGCCAAAGCCCGTGGTTAAAGGCCTTTTCTGAATTGCGCCGGTTTTCAAATACTTACGCTTTACAATTGGCCTTCTACACCATCACCTTGCCACTCACTGTGGCGCGCACGAGCTGTCCGCCGGATTGGACGGGTTCAGGATAGGACTGAAAAAACCACCCATCTCCATGCCACGGTAGATAAACAATGCCGCCAGCAGGAGCAATAAAACCGGCAAGTACTTTTTGGTAGAGAAGCGAAAGCGCTTGCCCGCGCGCCGGACGAGCAACGGGACCACCACCATCATCGGGAACGTCCCCAGCGCAAAAACTGCCATAAACAATGCTCCCGTGGCCGGCCCCTGTGTCGTCATCGCTCCGGCGATGGCCAGATAAACCAGACCACACGGCAACAAACCGTTGGCCAGGCCGATCAATAGCGCGCGCCCATACACGTTCTTGGTAGTTCCTTGCGTACGTACGTGCCCGACCACACGCCCGATCAGGCCGTTGATGTGCCGGTAAACAGGCAGCCGGGCCAGGCGACTGTCCACGTCAATGGAAAACAAGAAGACAATCAACAAACCGACACCGGTCAGAATGGAAAAGTAGTTGTGCAGGCCGGTCAGGTCCAGGCCTTTGGCCATAAAGCCCACCACGACACCCAGTATAATGTATGTAATCGCCCGGCCACTGTTATAGATGGCCAGTGCCCACGGTAGTTGACGGGGATGCGCCACCGGCACGGTCAGGGCAATGGGCGTACACATGCCGGCACAGTGCAGACTGCCAGTCAGACCAATTAGGAATGCCGCCCCAAGCCACAACGTCATCATTGGCTCTCTTTTGAGCTGCCCACAAAAGTGAAGCAGCCGGCCCCATTACTCATCAAATGTGCACTACATCCTCAAAACGGTATGCTTTGCCGCCGGCCTCCCAGTGAATTTTGACACGCCAAAGACCGGGTGCCAGGCCTTCCACCGGAATGACCATCGCGCGGGCACTATCTAATTGAAGCGAGAAGTTCCGGTCCAAATGGTGGTCGGACGGGCGAAACAACACGACCGTGCCTTTCGCTCCGGCACTTGCCTCTTCCGGTATCCGGATAGTCAGCGTCCGTCCATCATACCGGAGCCCGACCTTGTTCGGCAAGGCCTTGTAGTTTTCGGCCGCATAAATCTCGGATTCATAGTCCACCCCGCGCTGATAATAGTCCTTGGAGACCAGATTGATATCGTGCTTGCGGCTGGCAAATACCATTCCGAGCATGGCCAGCATAAAGAGGACATAAATACCGAAAAGCGTCCAGCCCCAGTGTAGTTTGATGTTCATGTTTTTTCTTTTTGTAGCTGTCAATGATGTGACCGGCTCGTCTTGATGCAGTCGTATGGCAGGCGGGCGCCTGCCATACGACTGCAGGGGAAGCATGTCAAAAAGTGTTAAGGCCCCAGGAACTGGCTCTTGATGACCTCTGCTTGCTTGCCGTTGACGAATACGCCGATTTCGATCGGTGTATTTCGTCCCGTCAGCTCTTTTTTGTTGAGCACCACAAAAAAGGAGCCGTCAATGCGCTGCTTGGGTTGCAGGTCCAGATGCTGCAAGCCGACCATTTCGAGACGGCCGTCCTTGTTGAGCAATTTCAGATCAACAGTCAAAGGCTTGCGCGTATTGTTTTTGATCTGGTAGTTGAACAGGTCCTTGCCGTAGTCTTCATCTACTTCCATATAGATGGTACCCCGGGCACGCTGTATCTTGGCATTGACCTGACCACGGTTGGCTACCAAAAAGCCCAAAAAACCAAGCAAGGCCACCATCACCACGGTATAAGCGATTGAGCGCGGGGTAAATACGCGATTGGGCTGGTGATTGACAATGCTGTTGTAGGAAGCGTAGCGTATCAACCCTTTGGGACGGTGGACTTTTTCCATGATGCTGTCACAGGCATCCATGCACAAGGTACAGTTGATGCACTCCAGCTGCGTACCGTTGCGGATATCAATGCCGGTGGGACAGACCTTGACACAGAGTTCACAGTCAATGCAATCGCCAAACTCCTGGTCTTCCTGTCCTTTTTTCTTCTTGATCGGGCCGCGTGGCTCGCCCCGTTCAAAGTCATACGAGACGACGATGGAGTTTTTGTCCAGCATGACGCCTTGCAGCCGGCCGTAAGGACAAATCGTGGTACACACTTGCTCGCGCAAGTTGGCAAAGACCATAAAGAAGACAAAGGAGAATATCAGCATTGCGATAAAGCCGCCGAGATGGGCACTGACAGGCTCCCGGATGAGCTGCAATACCTTATCCGCGCCGATCACATAAGCCAGAAAGTAATGGGCCACAATCAGGGAGATGAGATAGAAAATGGTCCATTTCAGCCCTTTCTTCCAGATTTTTTCCTTGGTCCAGGGGCTTTTGTCGAGCCGGCGCATTTGATTGGCATCTCCTTCGATGGCGTACTCTATGCGGCGAAAGACATGCTCCATAAAAATGGTCTGTGGACACACCCACCCACAAAACAGCCGCCCGAATACTGCCGTAAACAAGACAATCACCACGACCATCGTGATCATCGCTACGGCAAAGAGAAAATTGTCATCCGGCGTGAATGGGACACCAAAAATAAAGAATTGCTTGTGCAGTACATCAAACAACATCAAAGGGTCACCATGTACCTTGATAAAGGGCCCTACCAAAAAGATGATAAGCAGGATGGCGGCTACGATCGTACGCCGCCAGTAGTACTTGCCCTTTTGCTTTTTGGGATACACCCAGATGCGGCGGCCTTTCTCATCTACCGTCGCGAGATGATCGCGAAAGCTCTCATCCTTCGGGCCTTTCTTTACAGACATGTCGTTTTTTTTAGCGCACCTTTTTACAGGGCTTTCCCTCACTCAACGGCAGGCGAAGCCATTTGTTTGGGACTTCTGACGGAAGCCGCGCTGACTTTTGTCACCGGCTGGATCGGCATCCTGAAAAAAGCCGAAATCACAAGCCCTTGTGATTTCGGCAAATTTTATTCTTTCATAGTAACTGTTTAGGTGCTCCTGTTTTTAGGGATGAAATAGGCATTTTAGCACAAAAACAAGGAGTGCTCAAACAGTTACAAGGCAAAAACAGGGGCAAAAAGGGCATTTTAGCGCAAAAACAGCGGGTACCTAAACAGTTACCCTTCATACATGCAATTGTCATTATTGGCCTTCTTTCTCCGGCTCGTACGGTTCACCTTGCGGTTCCTTCGGATCGGCCGGTGTAGTAGCTTGCAACTTAACCAAGACGTACGAGGCCACCTGCTGAATTTGCTTCGGTGTCAGCGAGGTTTTCCAGGCAATCATACCTTTTTCGGGCACCCCGTTGGTGATGGTGTGGAAGACATTCTTAATGCCGCCACCGTGCAGCCAATACTTGTCGGTCAGGTTGGGACCTACACCACCACCTCCATCGGCAGCATGACAAGCCACACAGTTTTTAGCATAGATTTTTTGGCCTTCGGCCAAACTAGGTTCATCCGTCAGCAATTTAACAGTTTCATCTGTAATCCCCCCGCCATGTGTCTTTTGATATGCCGCTATCTCTTTTTTGGCAGCCGCCATCTCCTCCTCATACTCTTTGGCCGACGACCAGTCGGTGAATATGTGATAGTACGGCACGTAAAACACCGCAAAGGCAATGGTCACATAGAACAAGGCCAACCACCAGGGCGGCAGGCGATTGTCCAGTTCCATGATGCCGTCGTAGTTGTGGTTCAGCAAAATGTCTTTCTCGTCATCCCAGACGTCCATGGTGACATCGCTGTGACCACCGGTAGCTTCACCCGAAGACCGAAGGACGTGGTCTTGCCGACCGGCATAATCACTCTGATCGCCGGACGTGGCCAGCATTAAGCCCTGCTGGGCGGCAAATGAGCGTACCAGGGCATACAATGCAAACATCACGATCACCAGGCCGGCGCCCAGCATACCGTAAAAGAAGCCATCATCAAAACCTCCTCCCTGGGCAAACGCCAATGCCGGCATTATCACCAAGACGGCCAAAAAGAATTTACGCTTTATCCTCATGGTTTTCGTTTTTTGTGTCTCCGGAATGCACATCATCATCTTCGAGTGGCAAGTTGGCCATATAATCCATCTCGCTTTTCTTCTTCAGGAACACCATCCACATCGCAATGGCAAACACCGAGAAGAAGATCAACGTAGAGATGATGCCCGCCCACTGATGAATATCAAACATTCCTTTAAACATGATAAACTGTTTTTGCCTCGTTTACTTGGCTTTAATATCCCTGCCGAGACGCTGCAAGTAAGCAATCAAGGCGATGATCTCCTTGTTTTTCAGTTGGTCCGCGTTGACACCTTTCAGGTCAGCGGCAATCCTCTTGGCGATTTCCTCCGCATCTTTTGCCATCTCGGCAAGTGCCTTTTGCTCATAGTCGGCCGGATACGGCGTGCCGAGCTTGCGCAACGCCGCGATCTTTTTGGCAATATCCGAGTTGTCCAAATTGCGCTCAAACAACCACGGATAGCGCGGCATGATGGAGGCCGGCTCGACGTTCTTCGGATTCAGCATGTGATTGTAGTGCCACGAATCGCGGTACTTGCCCCCCACGCGATGCAGATCCGGTCCTGTCCGCTTGGAGCCCCACAAGAAAGGCCGGTCGTAGATGTATTCACCCGCCTTGGAGTATTCGCCATAGCGCTCTGTCTCCGAACGGAACGGACGCACCAACTGTGAGTGACAGCTGATACAGCCCTCGCGGATATAGATGTCGCGTCCCTGAAGTTCTAGCGCCGAATAAGGCCCGACGCTCTCCAGTTTCGGCACGCTGGACTTCATCGCATTCATCGGGAAAAACTCAATCGCACCACCGATGAGAATGGCTACGGTGGCCCAAAGCGTCAAAGCAATAGGCTTGCGCTCCAAGCGACGGTGGAAGCTTTCATTTGGCATATTCGAGCTCTCCAAAGCCGGAGCCTCTGCGGCCTCATTCGGCACAATATGGCCGGATGCCGCAGTCTTTAGCAAGTTGTAGAATCCAATCAACGCACCGGTCAGGTACAATGTACCACCAAATGCCCGCAGGGCCAACATTGGCTTAATGGCTTCCAGCGTGCTCACAAAGCTGTTTTTCAGGATGCCGTCCGGTGTAAAGTCCTTCCACATCATCGCCTGTGTCCAGCCGGAAAAATACATCGGTACCACCCAAAACAGGATACCCAACGTACCGATCCAGAAATGGACGTTGGCCAGTTTTTTTGAGTACAACTTCGTATGAAACAGACGCGGGAACATCCAATAAAACATGCCAAAGGTCAGGAAGCCGTTCCAGCCCAACGTACCAATGTGTACGTGTGCCGGAATCCAATCCGTGAAGTGTGCTATGGCGTTGAAGGATTTGATGGACAGCATCGGGCCTTCGAATGTGGACATACCGTAGGCGGTGACCGCTACCACCATAAACTTCAAAATGGGATCCTCACGCACCCGGTCCCATGCACCGCGCAGGGTGAGCAGACCGTTCAGCATCCCACCCCACGAAGGCGCAATCAGCATGACGGAAAATACCGTACCCAGCGACTGTACCCAGTCCGGCAAAGCAGAATACAACAAGTGGTGCGGGCCAGCCCAGATATAGATGAAGATCAATGCCCAGAAGTGCACGATGGACAGCCGGTAGGAGAATACCGGCCGGTTGGCAGCCTTGGGCAGGTAGTAATACATCAAACCCAAATACGGCGTAGTCAAAAAGAAGGCCACCGCGTTGTGACCGTACCACCACTGCAACAAAGCATCCTGGATGCCTGCAAAGACCGGATAACTTTTCCAGAAGGTCACCGGCAGTTCCAGGTTATTGCCCAGGTGCAGCACCGCCACAGTAATAAACGTCGAGATATAAAACCAAATCGCCACGTACAAGTGGGACTCCCGCCGTTTGATCATCGTGCCGACCATGTTGGCGCCAAAGGCCACCCATGAAATCGTGATCAAAATATCAATCGGCCATTCTAACTCGGCATATTCGTGGGACGACGTGATGCCCAGCGGAAGCGTAATAGCAGCCAACAATATTACCAGCTGCCAACCCCAAAAGTGAATCTTGGTCAACACATCGCTGTACATGCGCGCCTTGAGCAATCGCTGCGTCGAATAGTACACTCCGGCGAAAATCGCATTGCCCACAAAGGCAAATATAGCCGCGTTGGTATGCAACGGACGCAACCGCCCGAAACTCAACCACGAAATCCCAAAATTCAACTGCGGGAAGACCAGCTGCAACGCTATCCACAGACCCACAGTCAGTGCCACAATGCCGAATATGATTGACGCCAGTGCAAAATTGCGCACCGACGCATTGTCATATTCAAATTTTTCAATCCTTGCCATAGCTGTCAAGTTTTTATGGTTCTTCTTTTGTCTTTGTATCGGAAGCGGACGCATCAGATGGGACTACATCGTCGTCCAACAGGATTCTCATAGCAGGTGTGGTATCATCATCAAACTGACCACTACGGACCGCTCTGATGAACAAGTAGAGAAACCCGAGCGCCACTACGGCACTCATCGCCATCAAAAAGAAGAGAATGGTCATGTTTCCCGTTTTGGTACCTACAATACCACTTACGGAGTACAAAGCTACATGTATTCAATGCGGCGGATATTTTTTTTTTGATGATTTTTGTCACCCTTCTTTGTGAGAAAGTGCTCATTTCGCGGAAAAACGAAGCTTTTTCAGCCGAAGCGTACTCAAAACAACACCTATCAACACTACCGTAATAGAGCTCATCGGCATCAGGATCGCCGCTATGACCGGCGATAACAAGCCCCTTACGGCAAAACTCAACCCGATGATGTTGTACACCAGCGCAAACAAGTAGCCTTTGTAGATAATGCGGATGGAGTCTGCGGACAAATTCAACAACTCATCCAGACGCGGCAAAAAACGACTCGACAAAATGACATCCGATGCCGGCGTGAAGTTGTTGCCTGACTCCGTCAAAACCATCCCCACCTCGGCCAATTGGAGAGCACCGGCATCATTCAGGCCATCACCCACCATCAACACCTTGTCCCCCTTCGCTTGCAGGCTACGGATATATTCCAGCTTGTCTTCCGGTCGCTGACGAAACAACACATGTGCCTCGTCCCCAAAAAGCGATTGCATCAAATCCCGGGCTGCATCATTATCTCCGGAGATCAAAGAGAGTTGATATTTTGAGCGCAAGCGCTCAAACAGTTCTCGTACACCCGCGCGCAACCGGTCTTCCGCAAACACCCGACCGACCGTCTCGCCGTCCACCCGCAGGACCGTACCCGTCCGCTCCCCCACGAATGCACCGGACACAACCTCTACACGGTGCCCGTCCACCTCACCGGACAGGCCTTCCCCCGGACGTTCTTCAAAATCATAGACGGCCTCGAAAGGGGCCGCATCTATCTCTCTATACAATAAGCGGCTGACCGGGTGATTGGATTGGGACACCAGGGTCTTGACCAGCCGCAAGTGATAATCGCTCAGCGCCCCCTCAACACGGATCGTTTTGTGCGTCAGCGTACCCGTCTTGTCAAAGACGATGTGATTGATGGTGGCCAAATCCTCAATGACCATCGTGTTTTTCAGATAGATTTTGTGCCGTCCCAGCACACTCAACACATTGCCCAGTGTGAAGGGGATGGATAGCGAAATGGCACACGGGCAAGCCACTATGAGCACCGATGTAAAGGCATACACTGCCATAGACCAATCGCGCGGCAGCCAATACAATAGCGTCAGTACGGCGATTGTCAGTACTACATAAGTAAAGCGCCGTCCAACGGCATCCGAGAGCGCCGAGGCGGGGCGCTCTCGTCGTTTCACAAAAGCCTCATTATTCCACAAGCCGGTCAAATAACTCTGTGATACCGTCGCCGTCAGCTCCACCTCAATAGCCGGCCCTTGCTGGTATCCGCCGGCATACACACGCTCACCGACTTCCAGCCTGACCGGATCCGACTCACCGGTCACAAAACTGTAGTCCACCAAAGCCGTCCCATGCACCAACGTGCCGTCAGCCGGTATCATCTCCCCGTTGCGCACCAGAATATGATCTCCTTTTGCAAGGCGATCCAGCGGCACGGCCTGTTCGCCTTCGGCGGTCAGCTTCGTCGCCCAGATAGGGAAGTACGAGCGGTAATCCCTGTCGAAAGCAATCCGCCGGTACGTCCGGTCCTGAAACCACTTGCCGACCAGCAGAAAGAAAACCAAACCGGCCAACGAATCGAAATAACCCGTCTCACCCAGCACGAGCACCTCATACACGCTTCGGAAAAAGAGTGCCAAAATACCGAGAGAGATAGGGACATCCATATTCAGGTAACCGGACCGGATGCCTTTCCACGCCGATTCCAGATAGTCCCACCCGCTATAAAACACCATCGGGACGGCCAGCGTCATATTGATATAAGGCAGGACCTGGAGAACGATGTCCTTGTGGTCGTGACCCATATTCAGATAATCCGGAAAGCTCGTCAGCATGATATTACCGAAGGCGAAACCGGCGACACCCAGCCGGTACAGCATGCGTCGCGAATGGCGGGAGAGTCTGGTTTCCCGCCGCTCCGTGCTACCCAGGCTGAGTTCCGGCGGATAGCCGATGGCTGCCAGAAGCTGAGCCACCTGGCGAAGCGATATCTTGCGCGGATCGTAGGAGATGGTGGCTTCCCTGGCCATAAAATTGACACGGGAGGATATGATCCCCGGTTGCATTTTGTACAAGTTCTCCAGCAGCCACAGGCAGGAGGCGCAATGAATATTGGGCAGGCGGAGTGTGACTTTGGCGTGCTTTTCGGTGCGGATAGTGAGCATCTTGTCCAAGATGTCGGGTGCATCCAGTACGGCATAAGTATTCGGTGAAATTTGCAAATGGCGCAGACTGATGCCCGGGCTTTCATCCAATTGATAATACGCCTCCATGTGATTCGCCTTCAAAAGCGAATAGACCGTCTTGCAGCCTTCACAGCAAAAGAGTTTGTCGTCGTAGTAAATGGGATTGATCAGCGTCTTCTCGCCACAGTGATAACACGCGCGGGACTCGCCTTCTTTTTCCGCAGCCGGCTTGATTTTTTTTTCTTGCATGGTGCCCGGATTTTGCGCATCCCAGGGCCGGCGCCCTTCATTTTGAACCCGTCCCGGCGCGTATTGTTCAGCTGTTTCCGAATAGCTTTACCGAGGGCGCTGCTTTTTGTTCCTTTCAACGCGTAAGCTCCCGCACTTACTTGCCCCAAAGCGCGTGGTAACT
>JALVEF010000228.1 GCA_027031185.1 Saprospiraceae bacterium | reverse complement strand
TTTCTCACGTAGCGCTGCTACGCATCGAAAATTTTCGCTTCAACAGGAACAAAAATGCCTATTTTATCCCTAAAAACAGGAGCACCTAAACAGTTACAAGGTTACGAGTTTACGGCACGTAACCGTGCCGTGTGAATTAACGACACCAACCGGTGCCCATGTGCATTGCTCCGGCGGGTAGTCAGAGGCCCGTCCAAAGCGCACGCAAAGTTAGACAATTTATCTGTTAGGCGCCGCATCAATTCCAACAATCTGCTACTGTCGTTATACGCTACCGGGACTAATTGGTTTTTCAGGGGTAACTGTTTAGGAGCCTGAGACACGCAGCAGTTTTTCCAGGTCCTTGCGGGCGGCTTGTGCGAGTGTGGGAAGTGCCAGGGCCCGTCGCAGCGCCGCAACATCCCGGCGTCCGGGATCGAAGAGGGCGAAGACCTCGTCCAGGCGCATACCGCCGGCCTCGCGGGCGAGCAGATAGATGGCGTCACTGGTGCGCACATAGCCGGGCTGCAATACGCGCAAATAGGCGCCGCTGTGGCCGGATGCCAAGAAGCGGCGCACCATTTCGGGGTCGCCGAAACGGTGCGCGAGTTTGTAACAGGGCTGCCGGGGTTGAGAAATCCGGACAATAGCCTCGCCTACCTGCAAGACGTCGCCGATGCGGAAGGACGACTCCTCGAAAACGGACACGGTCAGATTCTCTCCGAACATGCCCGGCGACCATTCCAGATGAGGATAAAGTGCCTGCCAATAGGCATAATGATTTGCTCCAAAAAGGTAGCAGGCCTTGTCCGGACCGCCGTGGTGACGGCGGTCGGACACGGTGTCGCCGGCCACGCCGTCCGTGTCCAGGAGGACGGGACTTTCGACGGGCTTCTTGTACAGGCCGGTCTGCACGAGGCGCCCCTTGCGTTCGAAAGTGACGGGGTTGGCTATGTTGACGGAGATTACTTTCACGGCGTAAAGGTAATGGTTATACCGAAGCCGGGGGCTTCGAGAACCTCAGCCACCGGATTCGAGAGCAGCAGCCACCGGTGGGGGGAGGGCAAACCGGGGTGTTGCCAAAACTAAAACTCACCGGGGATTGTTTTGTAGCGTGATGGAAAAGCGGCCGAAAATAAAGGTGCAAGACCTGGGGCTTATGGACTACAAAGAGGCCTGGGACTTGCAGTATCGTCTTCACAATGAACTGATCGAAAACAAGCTGTCCGGGCGGAGTAAGGACACGATGTATTTCCTGCTCTGTGAGCACCCGCCTGTTTATACGCTGGGACGGAGCGGCTCGCCGGCGCACTTGCTCTTGCCGGAGGCCGAGTTGAAGCGGCGGGGGCTGTCCTTTTACAAGATCAATCGCGGGGGAGATATCACGCACCACGGTCCGGGCCAGCTCGTCGGCTATCCCATTTTGGATCTGAGCTTGTTCAGGGAGGACGTCGGGTGGTACATCCGGTCATTGGAAGAGGTGCTCATTCGCACGGTGGCGGACTTTGGGGTGGAGGCCTGCCGCATCCCGAAGTACACCGGGGTCTGGGTGCCGGGCCGGCAAAAACGCAAAATTGCTGCTATTGGTGTTCACCTGAGTCGCTGGGTCAGCATGCACGGCTTCGCGCTCAATGTTTCCAATGATTTGAGTCTGTTTGATCACATCATCCCCTGCGGGATACAAGACCCAGACAAGGCGGTCACCTCGCTGTCCCGCGAGACCGGGCAGCTTGTTGAGATAGCGGTCGTTAAAGAGGCCGTCTTGCGGCATTTTGCGGAGCTTTTTAGCGGCTACGCCGAGGTCGAAAAAAACACTACCCATGAAGAAAAAAGCAAAACCCGTTGAGGCATCCAAAACGATTATGACCGAACTGGTCATGCCCAACGATACCAATCCGCTCGGTCACCTGATGGGCGGCAATCTCATGCGGTGGATGGACATTGCCGCCAGCATCTGTGCGGCGCGCCACTGTGAGAGCACGGTCGTCACGGCATCGGTGGATCTCGTCTCGTTTGACTACCCCATCAAGCTGGGCGAGGTCGTCACCTTGGTGGCTACGGTTACACGCGCATTCAACACGTCCGTGGAAATCAATGTACAGGTCTATGCTTCCAAGTTTGAAGGCGGGGATATGTTCAAGCGCAACTCTGCTTTTTTTACCTTTGTGGCGCTCGATGCCAAGCACCGGAAGCGCAAGGTGCCGCCCGTGCACCCCATCACCGATGAGGAAATCCGCCTGTACGAGGGCGCTCTTCGGCGCCGGCAAATCCGGCTCATCTCCGCCGGCAAAATGGATCCGAAAGACGCCACAGAAGTCAAGGAGTTTATTAACAAGACCTAACCACACAGACCAAATACTTCTCCATGAAAGCGCAGAAAATCCCCGCCTCGGAGCTGCCGCTGAATCCCGACGGCAGCGTCTATCATCTCAATCTGCGGCCTGACCAGATCGCCGACACCATCATCACTGTCGGGGATCCGGGCCGCGTCAGCGCCGTCACCAGGCACTTTGACCACATCGAGCACAAGGTGCGCAAACGCGAATTTCACACACATACGGGCCGCATCGGCCGGAAGCGCCTGACGGTCATCAGCACGGGGATCGGGCCGGACAATATTGACATCGTCATCAACGAGCTGGACGCGCTGGCCAATATCAATTTCAAATCACGCACCGTCAAGGCCAAAAAGAAAGTACTACGCTTTATCCGGCTGGGCACTTCGGGGGCGCTGCATCCCGACATCCCCGTGGACAGCCTCGTCGTTTCTGCTTACGGGCTGGGATTCGACAATCTCATGTCTTACTACGCCTACCGCCCCGACCGGCGCACCGCTCACCTACTCAAACAAATCCACGCCTATCTCGGGGCCCGCAAGTCCCAGGTACCGCTCCCCTACCTCGCCAAAGGCAGTGAGGAAATGGTGCGGGTACTGGCCCCGCTGGGGATCACGGGTATCACTGCCACTTGTCCGGGCTTTTACGGCCCGCAGGGGCGCCGGCTCCGCCTGGCGCCCAAGGAGGTGTTGCCGGACTTGCTCAGCGGATTCCGCTACAAGGACCACCGCATCACGAACTTTGAGATGGAGACGTCGGCGCTATTCGGGCTGAGCCGTTTGCTCGGCCATCAGGCGGTGGCCGTCAACACCATCCTGGCCAATCGCGCCACGGGCGCTTTCACCAAACGTTACAAGGCTTCGGTGCGGGATATGATTGTCAAGGCGCTGGAAATGATTGTTCAATTAAAAATAGTTGAGTTGAAGTCGTCCCTGGCGGGACGTTGAAATTGTCCCTGGCGGGACGTTGAAATTGTCCCTGATGG
>JALVEF010000227.1 GCA_027031185.1 Saprospiraceae bacterium | reverse complement strand
CCGTAGCGCTGCTACGGCTGCGCTTTTGACTTCGACCTTGAACAAATTTGCTCGCAACTAATTCTCGCAACCGATTCGCTCTGTACATTAAATTTTCGATGCGTAGCAGCGCTACGTGAGAAAATTTTTGCAAAAACAGGGGCAAAAAGGGCATTTTAGCGCAAAAACAGCGGGTACCTAAACAGTTACAGACAAAGATACGTTTTTTGCTCACAACTGGCAGGCGCATGGCGGCGGGATAAAGAAAGTGTCTATCTTTGAGTGAGCGGATGGTCCGGCTGGCCGGGTTTGTGGTGTGCCGGATGGGTTGTTCCGGCGGCCCTTTTCCATGATAGGTAAGCGGGGGGGCGCCGAAAATACGAGTGTATGAAGGATATATTTGACCTGATCGGACGCCTGTTGGTGGCGTTGTTTTTCCTGATCGAAGGCGGCGAGTACGTGGTCCACTATGTGGGGATGAAAGAAAAAATGGCCGGATATGGCATCACCTGGATGCCCAATTTCTGGCTGCTGGGGGCCATATTTCTGTTGATTTTCGGTTCGTTGCTAGTGGGTTTTGGGTACCGCATCCGCTTTGGCGCTGTTCTTTTATTGCTGTATTGGCTGCCCATGACCTTCATTATCCATCCGTTTTGGCGATACGAGGGCGAGCAATTTCATGCCGAGCTGTCCATTTTTATGGCGCACATGGCGATCGCCGGCGGATTGTTTATCATTGCGGTGCACCGGAGCGGACGGTATGCGGTGCACCGGTTATTTGCGCGGCTGGAGCGATAGCATCGGGCTACAATGGATAGAGGTATGCAGCAGCGAATCATCACGGCAATTTTCTTTGTAGCCCTTATGTTGGCCGGCTTGCTGTCGGGCCCGTATGGTTTTGTCGTATTGCTATTGGTGATAGCGGGCGTCAGCTTGTGGGAATTGGCCGGCTTGGTGGCACCCGGGCTTACGTATATGCGACAGTGGGTGACCATACTCCCCGGCATAGTGCTTGTAGGCTTTGGCTTGTATGCGGGGCATCGGCACCTGTGGTCAGACGTGCCGGGCGGATCAGCCTGGCTGGCATTGCTTTGGTATGTATTGCTATGGAAGGAGATGTTTCGCCCGCGGAGCGGGCGGCGGTCTGCAACGGCGGTGGCCTGGTTTGGACTTTGGTACGTGGGTCTGCCGTATGCATTGCTGGCCCGGCTGGCGTGGTGGCGGGGCTCCTACGACGGTCTGTTTGTACTTGGCCTGCTGGTGCTGATGTGGCTCAATGATACGGGTGCGTACTTCACGGGTAAGTTTTGGGGGCGGCACAAGCTGGCGCCGCACATTTCGCCCAAAAAGACCTGGGAAGGCCTGGTCGGCGGCGTGGTCGCCGCGCTATTGGTCTCTCTGGTGGTCGCCCGCCTGGTGCCTGCATATAGCCCGGCTACCTGGATGGTGCTGGGCGGCATCACCGCGTTGGGCATCCTGGGTGACCTGTTTGAGTCGCAGTTGAAGCGCCGGGCCGGAGTCAAAGACAGCGGCCGATTGATGCCCGGACATGGCGGTGTATTGGACCGGTTTGACGCTTTTATGTTTGTTTTGCCGCTGATTTACCTTTATTTTTCGATTTTTGGCGCGTAATAAGCGAGAAAAGGCCTATTTTGGCGGGCCGGATCCCGGCATACGGCAACTTGGGCGACGGAAAAACGTTGTTATGCCGGGGTAAAACCCGGTGGCTGCTGTCTTTTGGGGTACCTAAACAGTTACTTTGGGTATTCATTCTGCCGTGTGGCTGCTTCCGGGTGGGTACGCCGCCCGTGTGCGCTGTGCGGACGCCCGTCCGCACAGCGCACACGGGATGAACAAAGAATGTCAGACGTATGAGAATACACAGAGAAGGATATAAGTCCATCGGGCTGGTATTGATAGCGGTGGCCATCGGGACGTGGCTGGCGTTTAGCCGTCTGCCGCACCGGACGGCGTGGATACTGGGATTGGTATTGTTGACCTTGTTGATTTTAGTGGTGCGGTTTTTTCGCTTCCCGCATCGCATCCCGGCATTGATAGAAGACGATGTGGTCTATGCGCCGGCAGACGGCAAGGTGGTGGTGATCGAAGAAGTAGAATCGGAAGAATGGGGCGGTCGCAAGATACAGGTCTCCATATTCATGTCCGCCTTCAATGTGCACGTCAACTGGGCGCCCGTCAATGGAATCGTCAAACTGCGCGACTACTTCCCCGGTCGGCACTTGCCCGCCTGGCATCCCAAATCCTCATCGGACAATGAGCGCATGCGTGTGGTAGTGCAGACGGATAGTGCGGAGGTCATTATCCAACAAATCGCCGGCTTGATGGCACGCCGCATCCGCAACTATCTGGACATCGGTGACCGGGTGACGCAGGGGATGGAGCTGGGTTTTATCAAGCTGGGATCGCGCGTGGATATCTTCCTCCCCGTGACGGCGGACATTCGCGTCAAGCTGGGACAAAAGGTACGCGGCATCGAAACGGTCATCGCCCGGTTGTAAGGAGCCGTACCGAAACCTCGCTGCCGACAGGCAGCAAACTCATAAAAATTCATCCTATGCCGGCTATCCGCTCCAAGTTGGATGCTGTCCCCGAGTCTATCTTTTCCGTGATGACCCGGCTGGCCAATCGCGAGGGGGCGATCAATCTGTCACAGGGCTTTCCCGACTTCGGCATTGATTCGCGGCTCATCTCGCTGATGGAAGAGGCCATGTGCAAGGGCTACAATCAATATGCGCCAATGCCGGGCCTGCCGGTACTGCGCGAGCAGATCGTCCGCAAGACGGAGCAATTGCACGGCAGGCGTTATGACATAGACAACGAAGTGACCGTGGTGCCGGGGGCGACACTGGGTATTTATGCGGCGATTACGGCCGTGGTGCAGCCCGGTGATGAAGTGATTGTTTTTGACCCGGCCTATGACTCTTATGATCCGTGTGTGCGGCTCAACGGGGGGCGACCGGTGCATATCCCTTTGCAATATCCGTCTTTTGCGGTGGACTGGCAACGCGTGGCGGACCACATCACCGAACGGACGCGACTCATCATCCTGAACTCGCCCCACAATCCGACCGGCGCCTTGCTCTCCCGTACCGACCTGGATGCACTGTACGATCTGGTGAAAAACCGCGATATCCTGGTGCTGAGCGACGAGGTGTATGAGCACATTGTCTATGACGGGGCCGTGCATCACAGCCTGGCAGGACATGCAGGTCTGGCGGAGCGGAGCTTTGTGATTTCATCTTTCGGGAAGACGTATCACACCACGGGCTGGAAAATGGGCTATGTCCTGGCCCCGGCGTCGCTCA
>JALVEF010000226.1 GCA_027031185.1 Saprospiraceae bacterium | reverse complement strand
CTTCACGGCCATGAGTACGGTATCGAATTTCTCAATCCGGAAAATGCCGGATTGGAAATACTGCCACGTCCCGACGGCTCCCTGTTGCGAGATATCCGGGTGGCCGTGGCACATTATCTCCAAAATAAAAAGTAACTGTTTAGGTGCTCCTGTTTTTAGCACAAAAACAGCGGGCACCTAAACAGTTACAATCAAAAATAGCCCAAACCGTTACCTAAATCCTGAAGTCTCACTATGCGTTGGTGGCCTCGTCTCAGGCGGAAAAAAAAGGATTACTCCTTTATTGATCCCGATAACTTCGGCCGGTACAGCGAAGCCTTTAAGTCCGATGACCAGTATGCGCTCTGGGATGAGGCCCTGCGCTTGTTTGAAGAGGGCAAAAGATTCTCCGCGTACCGCCATTTTTTGAATTATCTGCGCAATAATAAAGGCTCTAATATCAAAATCGAAATGGGACCGGCGCGCCTTCGTTTTGAATTGATTCAGGGCTCTCAAAAGCTCAATGGAGAGATTTCCCCTCAATGGATGACCGTGTCCGCCTTTTTGGCCAGGGAAGAGAACTATCCGGCTCCGCTGCTCATGGAGCTATTGGAAGAAAACTACCATCTCAAGTTTTGCAAGTATGCGCTATCCGGTGACCATGCACTCCGCCTGGTTGCAGAGGGCGATGTGCGCACGATGTCACCGTACAAGCTCTTCCACTTGCTCAAGGAGACCGCCCTGACTGCGGACAAGAAGGACGACCTGATATATTCCAAATACGGCTTGACGAATCCGGTGGCTGCACGGCTCCACATAGACAGACCTGTGAATGAGAAGAATGCGTGCTACACGTTTATCAAGCGTACCTTCCATGGCGTTTCGGATTTTTTGAAAGAAGGCCCCTTGCCGCCCAATGAATATCCGGGCTTGGTGCGCTACATGATTTTGGCCGCCGCCTACAAGGTAGATTTCCTGGTTTGCCCCGAAGCGGTATTGATGGACTTGCTCGAACAGTGCGACCGGCTGGGCTTTACCAACGACCCCGGCCGGCAGCAAGAGACGACCCGGCAATTGATGCATTTGGTGGAGGAGATTTTACAGTTGGGCAAAGACCAAGTCTTCGAAGAGTTATACCGTACCGAAGCGACCTTTAGTATCAACCCTGTTTTGCATTCGGCGCAAATACGCAGTATCATCTATTCGGAGCTGGGGACGATGGACTGGTATCTGGAAAAAGGGCATTTTACAGCCGCGGAAGCCATTACGGACTTTATTGTGGGCTACTTGTTGTTCAATTTCAGCGTTCCACCGGTATGCAAAGAACTCTTGCTACTGTATTATCGAATCCGGGAGCGCGCCTTCTTTCGCAGTCTCGGTTACCGGGATTTGCCCTTTGAAGATCCGGACCAAATGCCGCGTCTGGTGCGGCAGGAAGTACGACGTATCGTCAAGCGCCACGCCCGGCAATTTCCATTTGTGGAGCCGGAGTATGCGGCGCTGGAGTTCTCGTCGAGATACATGTTTTACAAGACCTACCTGGAGATGCTGGCTGAAATGAATTTCACCCCCAAATGAGCGTCCTGTGGAAGTAAGAGGCATAGAACAAATCATAAACGGGATATTGGAAGACCTGGGCTATCCGGCAGATGCCTGTTATGTGGCACCAAATTTGTGGGAAATTAGTCGCGGGAGTGCCCGGATTTCTATCTCGTATGACAGGAATTCAGGCTTCTTGTACGGGGATGCGAGACTTTGTCTTATTCCCGATGATCCTCCTTATGAATTGCTGGCATATTTGCTCAACTACAACGATAGTTCCGGCCGCCTGAGGCTTTCCGTCAAAGACCGGGCCGTCATTTTGAGCTGGTCGGCCTATGATAAGTATTTGGATGCCTATCCCGCCGAACAGTTGATCGCCAAACACTTGCAGGAAGCGGATGAT
This sequence comes from Saprospiraceae bacterium, assembly GCA_027031185.1. Classification (GTDB taxonomy): domain Bacteria; phylum Bacteroidota; class Bacteroidia; order Chitinophagales; family Saprospiraceae; genus HyVt-613. The sequence goes on along the minus strand of JALVEF010000226.1, from coordinate 1,384 downwards.
CTGGACAATTATCTCGTACAGCATTTCGGCTGCAAGTGGCCCGGTACGGACAATTAAAGGTGCTTTGTGCAGCGATTTTCAAAAAATCAGGTATCTTAGCCCTGTAAAAGGCGCTTTTGGCCCGAAAATAGAATAAATACGCCTGCCAGTGCGTTTTTTCGAGCAGCAAATGGCCCGTGGACGGTATCTCCCATTGCAAACCGCCTAACAAAAACACTGTAATGACGACGAAATTGACAAAAAGAATAGGGGGGCTCGTGTTGGCCTTAGTCCTTGCGTGGGGCGCGAAGGCACAGGATATTCACTTTTCGCAGTTTTATCTGTCGCCACTCAATCTCAATCCGGCCATGACAGGCGTCATGAACTGTAACGGCCGGTTTGTGGCCAACTACCGCAACCAATGGGCCAGTATCCTTCGCAACAAGGCCTTTTCCACTTTGTCTGTTTCTTATGACCAGAAAATCCCCGTCGGGCGGCAGGATTATTTTGGCGCTGGTATTACCCTGTGGCGTGATAAGGCCGGTTCGCTCGGCTTTGGCACCATGCAGGCCCGGCTGTCTGCCTCGTACAGCAAGAAGATGGGCGGCTATCGCAAGAAGGCCCACTACTTTGTCGTCGGAGCCGAAGGCGGATACTCCCAGCGCAGCGTGGACTTCCAAAAGGCCCAATGGGGCAACCAATACGACGGCCATTCGTCCTTTGATCCCAATATCAACTCATTTGAAAACTGGAGCCGCAACCAGTTTGGCTTCGCTGACTTTGGTGCCGGCGTCCTGTGGTTTTCGGTCTTTGATGAGATGACCAACTTCCATATTGGCGGTTCTTATCATCACATCAACCGCTCCAACATCTCTTTCGATGACGGCACCTCCGTCCCAATGTACACACGGATCGCCGGGCATATTGGCGGGGAGTTCCAGCTTAGTCCCCGCCTCGGTCTGGGGCCCAAGGCCGTCGCCTTCTTCCAGGGGCCCAGTAAAGAAATCAATGTCGGTACCAACTTCAGGTTTATCCTGGGCAACAATAAGTTTTTCTACCAGGCCGTACAGTTTGGTATCTGGAGCCGCTTTGCCAATAAACTCGAGTCGGCTACCCACATGGATGCGCTCATTCTCAGTACGCGCTTCGATTATGACCAGTTTAGCATCGGGTTCAGCTATGATATCAACACTTCCAAGCTGAAGCAAGCCAGTCACTCCAACGGCGCGTTTGAATTTTCTCTCGCCTACAAAATCTGTGGCCCCGAGCGGCGCGGCGTCTATTGCCCGCATTTCTGATTGATTGGGTGTAACTGTTTAGGTGCTCCTGTTTTTAGGGATAAAATAGGCATTTTCGTGGATGTCGAAGGTAAAATTTTCGATGTGTAGCACCGCTACATGAGAAA
>JALVEF010000225.1 GCA_027031185.1 Saprospiraceae bacterium | reverse complement strand
GGGTGGCCGTTCACGAAAGCATGCATTCTTGGTATCAGATGATGCTCGCCACCAACGAATCACTCTACCCTTGGATGGATGAAGGCTTTACCACATATGCATCCACCAAGACGATGAATTTCCTCGCTCAACAGGGCCTTCTCGGCCGCGTCAAGCCACAAGACGACCCCTTCGCCTCCCACTACGCACGCTATATCCAGGTGCACAAGGCCGGTCTCGAAGAGCCGCTCATTACACACGCCGACCATTACACAACCAACACCGCCTACTGGACCGGCGCTTATACCAAAGGCGAGATAACACTCCGCCAACTGGAGTACGTCATCGGCGAAGAAAACCTCGCCCAAGGCCTGCTCAAGTACTTCGACAAATGGCACTTCAAGCATCCCACTGCCGACGACTTTTTCAAAGTCATGGAAGACCAAAGCGGCCTCGTCCTCGACTGGTATCAGGAGTACTGGATCAATCTCACTCACGGCATTGACTACGCCATTGACAAAGTAGAAAAGATAAGCCGCAAAAAAACCAAAGTCACCCTTAAGAAAATAGACCGTATGCCCATGCCTCTTGACGTCACCGTCACCTACCGCAACGGTGACAAAGAACTGTACTACATTCCCCTGCGCATAATGCGCGGAGAAAAGACCGGCGACGTCCTCACCAAAATGGAAACCCACATCCTCCCCGACTGGCCTTGGGTCCAAAGCGAGTACAGCTTTGTCATCCCCGCCAAAATGAAAAAAATCAAATCTATCGAAATTGACGCATCCCACCGGATGGCAGACCTCAACCGCTCCGACAACTTCTACGCCGTACCCAAAAAATGATACGCACACTCGTCATACTGCTCCTGCTGTCGTGGCGACCCTTATCCGCCCAAAGGGTGGATACACTTCTCTCTTCCCACGACCGCAATCCCAAAAAGGCCATGCTGCTCTCCGCCATCCTGCCCGGACTTGGACAGGCCTACAACCGCCGTTATTGGAAAATACCCATCGTTTGGGCCGGGATCGGCTTTACATCCTATTTGATAGTCAAAAACAAACGGGAGTACGCCCGTTTTGACCGGGCCTATCGCGCCCGCTACGATGACGACCCCAACACCATTGACACCGAGTTTCCCCGCTACTCCAATGAGGCCATCTACCGCATCCGCCAGGCTTACGACAAAAACGTCCAACTCGCCTGGATCTGGACCGGCGCCGTCTATGTACTCAACATCGCCGATGCCTTTGTGGATGCCCATCTCAGCAGCTTTGACGTGTCGGACGATCTGTCACTACGCTGGCATCCTGTCATCACCAACGGCACCGCCCCGGGACTCGCCTTCAATCTTCACTTTTAGTCTCTTTGGCCACTATGGAGTACCTATAATTGGAAAAGTTTGCGCGCCCTGCGGGACGCGCGAGGTTACCTCCCGGAGACAGTCAGACCTGGTCGTCCCTGCTAATCCCACCGGCATCTACATTTACTTCCCTTTCCCATTCAACAGGACGATTAGCGTGTAGAAGAGAATTTTTATATCCAGTGCCAGTGACATATTTTCTATGTAAAGAATATCATACTGCAAACGCTTGATCATCTCGTCCACGCTGGAAGCATAGCCGTATTTGACCTGTCCCCAGGACGTGATCCCCGGCCGCACACGGAGCAACTGCCGGTAGTGTGGCGCTCGCTTCATGATTTGATCTATATAATACTGCCGCTCCGGCCTCGGCCCGACCAGCGACATCTCCCCGCGCAACACATTGATGAAGTTAGGCAATTCGTCCAGACGCCATTTGCGCATCGTCGCCCCCCACGGGGTACATCGGCTGTCATTTGTCTGCGACAGCTGGGGGCCGTCCTTCTCTGCATCCAAGTACATAGACCGAAACTTTATGATCTTAAACGGTCTGCCATGTAAGCCGATCCGCTCCTGGAGATAAAATACCGGCCCGGGCGACGAAAGTTTGACCAAAATGGCAATAATCAAAAAGAAAGGCGAAAAGAAAATCAACACAAATAAGCTCACCGCTACATCTATTATTCGCTTGATGGTCATCTGCCACGAGGGCATCAACTCGCTTCTGACCTCTATCAATATCTCTCCAAAGACGTGATTCATCTTGACACGACCCATCATAATATCATACATATCCGGTATGATTTTGATGAATACATGCTCAAAGTCCAGAACCATTTCCATGATACGCGTCAGCAACTTTTGCTCTGATGCCTCAATGGCAATAATAACTTCCTCTATCTCCTCCCGACGGATAATGGCGGGAATATCCTCCAGCTTCCCCAATACCGGCAAAAAGGCGTCCAGCTCATTGGAATTTGAACCGTTGGAATCAATGTATCCTACAAAGTGATGCCCAAATCCCTTCTCTAACGAAGTAATGGCTTTGTACAACCGCACCGCGCGCTGATTGCCCCCGATGATCAGCGTATTAAACGTGACCTTGCCGGACTTAAGCCGACGGCTCGCGCGTGTCAGCCACACCATCCGTGCCGTCCCTACCAGGAAAAATTGCAACGCAAACAGAGTCAAAAAGGACGAATAATAGGTCTGGTAATCCCGGATGACATCATCCAACAGCAGCGTGAAAAACAAAAAAACCACACCTAAAAAGGTCAGCACCAACGTCCGCGTCAGCTCCGTCAGGCGCGACATCCGGTACAAGTCCCGGTAACTCCCGAAAAAAGCATACAAAAAAGCCCAGCCTAATGGAACCAACACAATGCCCGCCCAAAACTTGTGATCACCCAGGATCTCCTCCCAGTTCGCGGGGCCAGCCAAAGTCTTGCGATAGACGAAGAAAACCGCCCAAGCCACCGAAGACATCACAAAATCGGTGATGATATAGAGCCATATTTCCGTCTGTCGCTTTTGTCTCACTTAAAACTCAACAATTTTAGGTTGTCCAAAACCACCTCCCCGGTTGTCTTTCCGGAAGCCACATCGTCATCCGTCAACTGGACATCAAAGACCGGCTGATATTCCACCCATTGTCTGGAATTAACAAATTGGGTCAATGGAATATAGATCTTGTTCCATTCCGGATGTGGATTCAAAACAGAAACCGGCTCAATCTGCAAATCCCCGGCGGGAGTTTTCCCTCGCAACCAAAACGAAAAGGGGATGTCATTTCGGTAGTTCATTTCCAAATACACCTCCGAGCCGTTGGCCGGCAAAGAGACAGAAGCAAAATATCCCACCGACAATCGCCGCGTCGTATCCGTCACCGCCAAACGCGCACCACTACCCTCAAAGCCTTCCGTGGTCAGCACAACAGCCGTCCGGTCATCATCATCCAAATCGGTCGTGAGCGGATTGAAGCCTTCAAAGTCTGCATGCAG
>JALVEF010000224.1 GCA_027031185.1 Saprospiraceae bacterium | reverse complement strand
CGATGCGTAGCAGCGCTACGTGAGAAAATTTTACCAAAGACAGGCGCGAAAAGGCCATTTTAGCACAAAAACAAGGGGTGCTCAAACAGTTACAAGGCAAAGGTAGGTGCAAAAAGGGCATTTTAGCACAAAAACAGCGGGTACCTAAACAGTTACGATTTAAGAATGAATCCCTTGCGGGATCAATGCCGGGCTAACTTCTATATTCGCTCAACGTAAACACTGAGCTTGCGATGCGGTGTGGTCAGTGCGGTCGGTGAGCGATGCCCTGAGCAACGTCGAAGGGCACAGTCGAACCGAGCCTGTCGAACTGAGCGACGTCGAACCGTCGAAGTGGCCTAGCCTGTCGAACCGTGGTCACTGAGCGAAGTCGAAGTGCCCACTTCAAAAACCTCCATTCGTTAATCGGTGTTCGATATTCCCAAGGCCCAAATCTGTTCGTGACAAATATAGGTAAGTTTGCGCCCCCTTTAGGGGGGCGCGTGGTTTCCGCTGCTGCATAATCCCAAGCTGACCGGAAAGCAGGTTAGTGCTGGAGCAAAGCATGTAGGTGTGGATACCGGGCGAAAGAAAAAGGCGTAACTTTGCCGGCAAAAAACATGAAACGAATTGCGGTAATCGGTGCCGGCACGATGGGCAATGGCATCGCCCATGTCTTTGCACAGGCAGGTTTTGAAGTCAAGCTCATCGACATTTCGGAAACAGCATTGGAAAAAGGCTTGGCTACCATTTCGAAAAATATGGACCGGCAGATCAAAAAAGGTATTCTGACTGCCAAAGACAAAAAAGCCTGCCTGGCAAATATTCACGGATTTACCGACTTGCGGGCAGGCCTGCCCGGTGTGGATCTCGCCATTGAAGCTGCCACCGAAAGCCTGGCCGTCAAGACCAACATTTTCCGTGACATGGATGCGCACGCCCCCAAAAAAACGATTTTAGCCACCAACACCTCATCTATCTCCATCACCCGAATTGCAGCAGCTACCTCCCGCCCGGATAAAGTCATCGGCATGCACTTTATGAATCCGGTCCCGGTGATGAAATTGGTGGAGGTCATCCGCGGATATTCCACTTCCGATGCCGTGACCAACAAAATTATGCGCCTCGCCACCAAACTGGGTAAAGTACCCGTCGAAGTCCACGACTACCCCGGCTTCGTGGCCAATCGCATCCTAATGCCTATGATCAATGAGGCCATCATCACACTGCATGAAGGCGTTGCCGGTGTCGAAGAAATTGATACCGTGATGAAACTGGGCATGGCGCATCCCATGGGCCCGCTGCAGTTGGCCGATTTTATCGGCCTGGACGTCTGCCTGGCCATCCTGAATGTGCTTTACGAAGGCTTGGGCAATCCCAAATATGCGCCTTGCCCTTTGCTCGTCAATATGGTGACTGCCGGCAAGCTGGGGCGCAAGACCGGTGAAGGTTTTTATCTCTACACGCCCGGGTCCAAGGAGCTAAAAGTCTCTCCGACCTTTTTCTGATGGGCACACAAATATCTGATTATGAGCTTGCTCGACAAATTGAAATCGCTCTTCATCATTGAAGAAACGACCGGCAAGGAAGCGTCCGACAATGCTGATCCCCCGGAGTCGCCCACGAAGTCCGCCCGGGACTCCGTGGGCGAAGGCGATGTCAATCCCAAGTTTACTGAAATCCTCCTCAAAGCACTCGAACAGCACAATCTCGATGGCTACGACTACATTGAGTTCATCAATGCCGTCAAAGCGCTGGAAAAAATGAATATGGACGAAGCCACCCGCTTCAAATCTGCCTTTACGTTTGCTCAATCCATCCAGGTTACGCCACAGCATCTCATCCAATCCGCCGAACACTACATCCAAGTATTGGATGCCGAAAAGCAAAAGTTCCTGGTCGCCCTCCAAAATCAGCGGCAGGCTCAACTCGAGTCTCGCCAAGCCCAATTGGAAGCTACCCGCCAAGCGATTGCAGAAAAACAACAGCAAATCGAACAATTACAAAAGGAAATCGCCGCACTCAACGACCGGGCCGCCACTCTTGACAAACAACTACGCGAAGCCGGCGAAAAAATCGGCCGCACCCGGGCAGGTTTTTTCGCTTCACTCAACTACATCGCCGAAAAAATACGCGCTGACATCGAAAAGATGAAGAAATACCTCGATTAACCCCTTGCTGCCATGAAGCTGTTTAATGCCCGCCAAATCCGGCAAATCGAACAAGAAACCTTCCATCATCCGACACGTCCGGTAGATCCTTTGGACATGATGGAAACGGCCGGCCGCCATTTTGCAGAGCGCTTCCGCGAAATCTATCAATATGCGGAGTCCGTTACGGTTTTTTGCGGACAAGGCAATAATGGTGGGGACGGCCTCGTCGCGGCGCGTTATCTATCGGACAGTTTTGACGTGGACGTCGTCATTGTCGAAGTGGGCAAGCCTACGCCCGGCTTTGAAGCCAATCTCCAACGCCTGCCCGCGCATGGTAAGCTGCCCATTCGCCGCATCCGAAAGGGCGATGACCTGACTGCATTTTTTGCCGGCTTTCCACGTGACTCGTCCGGACATGTTTTGATTGATGCTATTTTTGGTTTGGGACTTAGCCGGCCTATTGAAGGATATTGGGCACAAGTCATTGACCATATCAATGCGCTGCCGTCACCCGTGGCTTCCCTGGATATGCCTTCCGGTATGTTTGCCGATCACCTGACAACAGGCGCCGTCATCCGGGCCGATATGACTATCACTTTTTACGGTCCCAAGCTGGGCTTCTTTCTTCCAGAGAACGAAGAATATCTGGGCCGGTGGGAATATGTGGACATTGGCTTTGCGCCCGATGTAGTGGAGCGCACACCCACCAACTACTTTTTAATCACACCTGACGACTTGCCGCATATCCCGGCCCGCCCGGTCTTTAGCCATAAGGGGACCTTCGGACATGCACTCATAGTTGCAGGCCAGTACGGTATGGCCGGTGCGGCTCTCCTCGCCACACGTGCCGCCCTGCGCAGCGGATGCGGCAAGGTATCCGTGCTCAGCCCCCGGTGCAACCGGACCATCCTCCAGCTCGGTGCACCGGAAGCGCTGTACTTACCTGCCAACTCGGACACCAAACTGACGCCAATGCCTGTTTATACCGTTGTGTACGGTGCCATTGGCATCGGCCCGGGCATTGGCAAAGACCCGGCTACTGCCCAATTTTTACAACGTATGTTGGACAATAAAGGCCCCTTTGTCCTTGACGCCGATGCACTAAATATCCTGGCGGAAAATAAATCTTGGCTTTCCTCATTGCCGCCGGATACTATATTGACACCCCACCTAAAAGAATTTGAGCGCATTGCCGGCATGTGGAACGATGGCTTCCACCGCCTGGA
>JALVEF010000223.1 GCA_027031185.1 Saprospiraceae bacterium | reverse complement strand
GGCGGGCAGGAGGCTGATATCGGCGCCTAGCGGGACTTCTGCTCCGCCCATTGCATAGTAGTGCCGTGTGCGTATGGCGCTCAGTGTGCCGATGTCATTGAATCCAATGTAGGATTCAATGATGTGGGGGACTGACAGGCCGATGTAGGTGTGCGGATTGCCGAGATAAAGGCCGGCCCCCACGTTGGCTGCGGTCCGGGATGATTCGGCGTCGCGCACGGACGGGTCGTTGGGCTCGGCGATGACCAGGTCTTTGTCTGCATAGTTGATGGCAAATTGTCCAAAGCAGCCCTGCAGCCCCAGTTTTAATTTGAAAAGTTTTCGCTCTACGAGCGAGTAGGAATAGGAGAGGGCCGCATAGACGGTCTGCGTGATGCCAATGGTCTGTCTGTTGAGCAATACGCCGATGCCGATCCGCTGGCTTGGTACGGGCGTGTTGAAGGCCAGTTGTTGGATCTGCGGTGCACCGTCAAAGCCGATCCATTGCTTGCGGTAGGCGGCGCTGATGGTGGGTACATTGCGCATGCCACTGTATGCCGGATTGAAATACTGCTTGTTGAACATAAACTGGGTAAAGTGTCCGTCTTGCTGCGCCCGCAGCAAGACGGGGAGGGTAAGCAGTGCAAGTATGGTAACGAGTCGTTTCATCGGCTTCGGATTTTGGTCAGCGCCAGAGCGTGATAAAGCCCTTTTGGGGCGGGTCATGGTCTTTGTTGCGCCAAAAGATGTAGAAGTAGGTGCCATCGGGGAGGGGCTGGTCGGGCTTGCCCATTGCGTGACCTTGCCAGTCATTTTGGTAGGGTTCGGCTTTAAAGACCAGGGAGCCCCATTGGTTGTAAATGAGCAACTTGGAATTCGTGCCCCCATCGCTCAGACAGTCCAGGAGAAGGATGTCGTTGAGGCCGTCGTCATTGGGGGTCAGCAGATTGGGGATGATACAGGTGTCGCTGCTCTGGAGGTTGATATCCAGTGAGACTTGTGCTTCGTCACACAAATCGGGGCATCCGGTGACGCATATCTGGTAGGTCAGGAAGTCAATCCCCACGTAGGTTTGTTGGGGGGTGTAGGTTATTTTATTGCTGTCCACCACGGCTTGACCGAAAGCCGGGGGTATTGTAATGGAGACGGCGACGTCCTGATCGTTGAGGTCATCGTTGGATAGCACTTCGATATGTGCCGGCGTGTTGATGGGGGTTTGGTAGCTGTCATCCTGGGCAGTCACCGGTTTGGCCGCTTCGAGGTGGAGCGGCATCTGGGATGTAAACGTGCAGCCGTTGAGGGTGACGGTGACGGCGTAGTCGCCCACGTTGATGAAGCCGAAATTGGAGATCACAGGCTGGGCGTCACTGCTGTTGAAATTTGGTCCGGCCCAGTGGAAAAAGGCGGTAGGGTCGGAGATGGAGGTGCTGAGTGTGACATCGCTGCCGGGGCATGCCGGGTTTTGCGATGCCTGGATCGTCACGTTGTTGTTGCCTCCGGATACGGTGACTTCGTAGGTGCAGGCGCCCGTGTTGCCGTAAGGGTCGGAGAAATTGTAAGTGACAAGATGGGTGCCGGTGTCAAATGTCCCCGACAGCATGGAACTGTCCTGCAGCATCACGCTGCAATTGTCCGTAATGCCGGGCAACTGGAAACTGATGGCTACCTGATCGCAGCTTAGTGTGGATACCGATGCCACGATTTGGTCCGGGTCTGTCACGATGGTGCCATCTACCTGTACTTCGATATCCTGGGGGCAGTTGGTGACCGGGCCAATGGTGTCTTTGACCACGACATTGAAAGCGCATGATGTCTGGTTGCCGCCCGGGTCTGTGGCCGTAATGGTCACGGTCGTGGTGCCGGGGAGAAAGACTTGCGTAGCCGGCGAGGCCACGGGCTGTAGCGGGCCGGCACAGTTGTCCTGGGCGGTAGGCATCGAATACAGGAGCGAGGCTTCACAACTACCGGTCGGCGTGAAGATCGTTGTGTCGGAAGGACAGGGCCCCAAGACGGGCGGCATCACATCTTTGACCGTAATGTCGAACTGACAATGGGCTGTATTTGCCTGGTCATCGGTGGCCGTGACTTGCACGGTATGCATGCCAATAGAAAAGCTGTCTCCCGAGGAGAAATTGGACGTGATGGACAGGCTGGTATCGCAGCCGTCTGCGAAGACGGGATCCGGCCAGGTCACTATGGTATCACAGGTGGACCATACGGTGACGACCTGAGCACCCGGACAGGAGATTACGGCCGGAGGCTGGGCGTCTTTTACGGTTACCTTAAAGCTGCAGCCGTTGCTCGTCATGTTGCCGGCGGCATCTACTGCCGAGTAGGATATGGTAGTCACACCGGGCGGGAAGGTATCACCGCTCTGATAGACGGGGTCGGGGATGAGCACGGCCCCGTCGCAATTGTCTTTGACGGTGATGGCACTCTCGTCCCATACAAAGACGGCATCGCACGAAGCAGTCGGCAGCAGGGTGGTGTCCGAAGGACAGTTGAGAATGATGGGCGGGGTGAGATCCTGCAAGTTGATCGAGAACTGGCAGACAAACAGGTTGCCCAGATCATTGGTGAGTGTATAGGTGACCACGGTCGTGTCGGTGATGACGCTGTTTTTCTCCAGAGTGGAGTCCAGGCTGTGGTTGGAATTGCACAGGTCAATGATGACGGGCGAGTCCCAGGTGGCCACGGCGGAGCAGGTGTCGTTGGCTACCACATTGACATCCTGTGGACAGAGCATGCCAAAGCCACTGTTGCTCAATTCGACCTGAAATTGGCAAGTGCTGATATTGCCGGTGGAATCTTGTGCGGTGACCTGGACGACGGTTGTGTTGAGCCGGAAGGTATCGCCGGATGCGTAAGTGGAAGTGACGACGGGATTGGTATCACAATTATCGGTAGCAACGATGGCCGGCCAGGTGAGTATGGCACCGCAGATATTGTTGTCAAAGGGTATGACGGTGTCGGATGGGCAGTTGGTGATGACAGGAGGCAGTGTGTCAAACGGGCAGGCTGCTTTTTCAGGTGTATGGTCTATGGGCGGGCTGCCTGCCGATGCCATGCGGATTGTCAGGGCACTGATGGCCAAAAGGATGACAAGGCGGGATGCGCGAAAGGATGGAAAGGGCTGGTGCATTCGTCGGTAATCAGATTTAGGATGTAACGCAAATATAGGCCTAATAGCTTATATCGGGCTTGTTTTATGAGTGTGCTTATTCCAATAATGCCGGCAAAATACGGTCCCGCACTTACTTGCTTTGCTGGAGATTTTGGGTTTGCCCCTTTCCGCTTATGCTTTTTGCTTGATGTAAGTTATTTGCTCCGTTTTTTGGGCAAGTAAGTGACGGTATAGCGGTATAAGCGGTATAGCGGTGTAGCGGTGTAG
>JALVEF010000222.1 GCA_027031185.1 Saprospiraceae bacterium | reverse complement strand
CCCCGTGGCATTTCTATCCGGAAGTGTGGGCTGTCGCCAAAGACCTGGTTTAATTAAAAATTAAAAATTAAAAATTTTACACTAAGCTTGCCTGCAGTGAGCTCCGCCGAACCGTCGAACCGAGTTGAACCGCTTCGTGTTGAATACGCCCCCGGTCGGTGAGCGCTGCACTGAGCCTGTCGAAGGGCGAAGTCGAAGTGCTCACTTCTCAAATCTTCATTCGTTAATCGGTGTTCGATATTCCCAAGTCCCAAACCTGTCCGTAACGAGTATAACAAGATTCCGCCCCCATCCCATCAACACGTATCCCGCCGCAAACCCCAATTGCTGTGGGTGAAAAGCCACTGCCGGTAAAATTTATCTTTGGGATGAACCGTTATTTGCCGGAATGTGCTTTATTGGAGCCCATTGTACAGATCCCATGTAACAGAGGTGTTAGAAGTGCGTTTGACCATACGCCTCCCGGGCGTATTTCGAACAAAACCAAATGACTGCTCATGCGACAACATGTATTGCTCACGCTATTGAGTTTGACGTTAATGATGCTTTCCTGCCGGCCGGAAGCCGGAGTCACCATAGACAAGAGCCGGATGGAGATGGCTTTTCCGGTGTTGCATACCGAGATGAGCGTCGCCGACATGCTCAAGCACACCAAAGACAGTATGGCCGTGCGGGTGTATCCCGACAATTCCATCAGTTTGGTCTATGAGGGCAATTTGGTCAAACGCGACGTCCATGATATCTTGGGAGAGTTGCCGGATACCAAGACGCCGGTTCTCGCTCCACAGATGGATGTGCCGGTGACCTTGCTCGACAGTGTACAAATCAATGAAGCCCAAATCAAATCCGGCTTTTTGCACTTCAAATTCACTATTGATACCGGTACCACGGATGTGACCGTGACATTTGAGATGCCGCAGATACTCCACAATGATACCGGCCTGGTGCACCAAGTGCTATTGCCGGCTTCCAACGGCGTGCCGGCAAGTGTAGAAGACTCCATTGACCTGGCCGGCTATTCGTTGGATCTTTCCTCGCATATTTTGCACTTCGAATACACGGCTGTCAACGGCTACGGAGATACCATTCTGTTGCCGATTGATCTGGATATTTTTCACCCGCAGAAAAACTATGTATATATCTCGAATATCGTGTTTAGCTATGTGGAAGGTCATTGGGACAAAGTGGTTCATGATTTTGAGCCGCAGGTGATCAATATTGATTTTTTCGAGAACAACTTTGTCAACGGTGAGATATACTTCGCTGACCCCAGGGTAGAGTTTACGGTCATCAACTCTTTCGGCTTGCCCGTGCGTACCAAGGTCAATTATTTCCGGGTGGTAGAGCTGGACTCCAATGTAGTGGACATGGTCTCACCACCACTGACGGCGGGTATTGATTTTGGCTATCCATCGTTGAACGAGGTGGGAGAGACCAAGCTGACCTATTTTGTCTTTGACAAAACCAACTCCAACATTGATCAGATTCTCAATACCAATCCCAGGCGTATTGAATATGATATTGACGTGACAGTCAATCCGGACAACTTGCCCAATTCGATCGGCTTCGCGACGGATTCCAGTTATTTTGAAATGCTGGCCAAAGCCGAATTGCCATTGAAAGGCACGGTCAATCACTTTATCTTTTTGAAAGACTTTGACGTGGACTTTTTGGACGCCAACGTCAGGGATGCTACGCTCAAGCTGGCCACGGACAACGGGCTGCCTTTGGAGATGCGACTCCAGATGTTTTTCCTGGACGCCGGCGGGCAGGTGCTTGACTCATTGTACGATGGCACAGACGAACTGGTGCTTGCGGCCGCCGATTATCAGGCGACTATGCCCGTGCACACGGAGCGCGAGTTTTACATTCCTCCCGATCGCTGGGCGCGCATCCGCAATGCCACCCGCATCCGCCTGCGCGGCAATTATACCACCAGTCAAGGCGGCCAGCAGATTGTGACTATCGACACTAATCAAAAAACTGCTATCAAACTTGGTCTAAAGCTCGGACTGTAAACCCTAAACCATTGAAAATGCGCAAGCTGATACCCCTCTTTTGTTTGGCTCTCTTGTCTGCCGGACCGCTGCCGGCTCAGCAAGAGGTGAGCCTGCCCATGCTGCAGGATATTCCCGGCAGCGAAGTGTTTAATCCCGCTTTTGTCACCGGCTATGCCTGGTCGGTCAGCCTGCCGGCTCTGAGTACCAGCTTGGTGGCCGATGGCCCCAATGTGCGGGATCTGGTCTCAAAGTCACCAGGCGGTGGTTATGTGTTGCACGTGGCTGATGCCATCAATAATCTCAAAGATCAAAACCACCTGTACAATACGACCAAGCTGCGCCTTTTCGGCCTCTCCCACGAATGGAAAAACACCCGTGTATTCTTTAATCTCAATACGCGCAATGCGACACATGTGGGCTTCTCCAAACAACTGGCCCAGTTTGCCGCCTACGGCAATGGCCCCTATGTAGGTGACAGCCTGCACATCGGGCCCCAACTGGATGTCACGGCTTATTCTGAGACAGCCTTGGGACTCTCACACCGGTTCGGCAAACTGCGTATCGGTGCTGCCGCCAAATTGCTATTTGGTCTGGCTTCCGCCCGCACGGTAAAACATGATTTGACGCTTTATACCGATCCGGAATACTACCAATTGAGCTTGACATCAGACTATGTGGTGGAAGCTTCGTCTTTGCTTCGCCTCAATGACAGCCTGGTGAATATTGACTTCACAACCTTAAAGAACAAATTTTCCACCAGCGCAAATCGGGGCTTTGCCTGGGATTTTGGCTTGGTGTGGGAGATGACCAAAGCTTTCTCTGTATCTGTATCGCTGATTGACTGGGGGCAGATCCACTGGACAGAAAACGCTAAACAGTACGAAAGCCACGGGACCTATACCTATGACGGCCTTGCCGTCAAAACTATCTCCGAAATAGACTCCGCGGCGTTTAATCAGGTTTTGGATTCGGTGCAGCAGGTGCTCAATTTTAGCGCTGTCCCGCATGATTTTACGACGGTATTGCCTCGCAAATTGCTCGTTGGGGGCACGTACCGTTTTGGCAAGATGACTGTGCTCAATGGAATGTTAGACCTGACCCAATGGGCCGGCACGGCCCATCCCGCTTTTTCACTCGGTGCGCGTTCGTATGTAAACAAACAGCTCGCCATCGGTGGTGTGCTCTCTTACAACAACAGAGAGATAGACCACCTCGGTATCAATGCTTCGGTGAAACTGGGTCCGTTGCAAGTGTATGCACTGTCTGATAATGTACTGAGCTATCTATTCCCCGGCACGGCCAATGACCTGCACTTCCGTGTGGGCGCCGCATTGCTGTTTGGCAAACAAGAAAACGAGTAAGCGAGCCGGTCACCTGTCG
>JALVEF010000221.1 GCA_027031185.1 Saprospiraceae bacterium | reverse complement strand
CAAGATCCGGTCGTAACCCGGCAAAAGTGCAAGGAGAAACGCCGCTATACCGTGCACTTCGGAGATGACTGCATCGCTTCGATTGAGAGCGAGACATATCCTCCGGGTAGTCTGTATGGCCCATTTGTAACTGTTTAGGTGCTCCTGTTTTTAGGGATAAAATAGGCATTTTCGTGGATGTCGAAGGTAAAATTTTCGATACGTAGCAGCGCTACGTGAGAAAATTTTACCAAAGACAGGCGCGAAAAGGCCATTTTAGCGCAAAAACAGCGGGCACCTAAACAGTTACGCCCATTTAACCGGGCTGCCGGATACGCTTGTTTTCCGTGCTGGTGTTGCTTTTTGTCAGTGACAAAATATAGACGGTATGGCTCCGGGAAACCCGCCCGGTGTCCACGTCACGGACAAGGCGCTTGCCGGGAGGTAGCATCAGCGCCCGCTGATGCTACCCATCAATGGCCGCCGAAGTCGTCAAACGAGATATTCTCCTTGGGGACACCGAGTGAATCCAGGGTATCCAATACGGACTTCGCCATCATCGGCGGGCCGCAGAAATAGTATTCCACTTCTTCGGGAGCCGGGTGGTTTTTGAGATACTCCTCATACAATACTTGCATGATATAGCCTTTGAAGCCCTCGCCTTCCGGATCATTGATGTCCTTTTTCAGCTTCCAATTGTCTTCCGGCAGCGGATTGTCCAATGCAACATAGAACTTGAAGTTGTCAAATTCTTTTTCAATTTGGCGAAAGTCTTCGATGTAAAACAACTCTCGACGGGTCCGCCCCCCATACCAATAGGAGACCTTGGATTTACGCCATTTGAGCGTGTGAAACAGGTGGAAGATATGGGAACGGAGCGGCGCCATACCTGCGCCCCCGCCGATATAGATCTTCTCCCGTGGCGTTTCTTTGATAAAGAACTCACCGTAAGGGCCGGAGATGGTCACCTTATCACCCGGTTTGCGCGAGAAGATGTAGGATGAGCAGATACCGGGATTGACATCTTTCCAGGTGTTTTTTTCGCGATCCCACGGCGGCGTGGCGATCCGCACATTGAGCATAATGATATTGCCCTCGGCGGGGTGATTGGCCATGGAGTACGCGCGAAAGATCGGCTCCGGATTGATCATTTTCAGGGACCACAGGTTGTATTTGTCCCATTCCGTTTTGAACTCATCGGGTTTTTTGCCCATCCGCGGATGGGCGGTGATATCAATGTCCTTGAAGTCCACTTCACAGGGCGGTACGTCCACCTGGATGTACCCGCCGGCCTTGAAGTTTAGATTTTCTCCTTCCGGCAGTTTGACTACAAACTCCTTGATAAACGAGGCCACGTTGTAATTGGAGACGACTTCGCACTCCCACTTTTTGATGCCGAAAATCTCCGGCGGCACTTCGATTTTCAGGTCTTCCCGCACCTTGACCTGGCAGGCCAGCCGTTTGTGTTCTTTGACTTCGCGGCGGCTCAGGTGGTTGAGTTCGGTGGGCAACGGGTCCCCGCCGCCTTCTATCACCTTACACTCGCACATGGCACAGGTGCCCCCGCCGCCGCACGCGGAGGGCAGGAAAATTTTGTTGTTGGCCAGTGTAGTGAGCAACGAAGCCCCGGGCTCGACTTCCAGTGGATGCTCTTCATCGCCGTTGATGATGATTTTCACCTTGCCTTGGGGCATCAGTTTCTTGCGGGCATAGATCAGGCCCAGTACCAGAAAGAGCACCACGGCTGTAAATACCAGGATAGAAATGCCGATATTCTCGTACATCACAAACGTTTATTTTGAAGCCAGGAAGGCCGTGAAGTCAATTCCCGCCAGGCTCATAAAGGCCAGGCCCATCAATCCGGTCAGGATGAAGGCAATCCCCAGGCCGCGCAGCGGTGCGGGGATATTGGAGTATTTGATTTTTTCCCGGATGGCGGCAAAAGCCACGATAGCCAGGAACCAACCGAAACCGCCACCAAGGCCATAAGCGACAGACTCGGGCAGGTTGTATTCGCGGGAGATCATAAACAGGGAGCCGCCGAGGATGGCGCAGTTGACCGTAATCAGCGGCAGAAAGATACCGAGCGCATTGTATAGGGCTGGCGACACTTTTTCCACGACCATCTCCACCAGTTGGACCATAGAAGCGATCACCGCGATAAAGATGATAAATCGCAGGAAGGTCAAATCCATGTGAAACAGCCCGTTTTCGGACAAGAGATAGTGGTTGATCAGCCAGTTGATGGGTACGGTGATGCCCAGCACAAAGATGACGGCCATGCCCAGGCCCAGGGCTGTTTTGACGCTCTTGGATACGGCCAGGAAGGAGCACATGCCCAAGAAATAGGCAAGCACCATATTTTCAATGAAGGCCGACTTGACGAATATGTTGACTAATTCCATGACGGAAGTGTTTTAGCGTGACGATCAGGAGACATCCACCAGTTTTCGGTTATAGCTCCGCTGAATCCAGACGATGATGCCGATGATGAAGAGTGAGGATACCGGCAGGGCCAGCAGGCCGTTGTTGGTGTACCACGACATCCAGCCGTGGCTGGTGTCAATCAGGTATTGGACTGATTCATTGCTCTTGCCGATGATATTGAGCTGGATAGGGCTGCCGGCGAAGAGAGTGCCGCGACCAAACAACTCACGGACGATGCCGACGATAACCAAAATGATACCATAGCCGAGCGAGTTGCCGATACCATCCAAAAACGAGCGCCATGGCGAATTGCTCATCGCGAAGGCTTCGAGACGCCCCATCACGATGCAGTTGGTGATAATCAGGCCGATAAATACCGACAATTCCTTATAGATGGCGTAGTTATTGGCTTTTAGGGTCAGCTCCACGATGGTGACCAGTGTGGCGATGATGACCAGTTGGGCGATCATACGCACCTGGGAGGGAATATAGTTGCGGACCAGGGCGGTGATCAGGTTGGACAAGGCGATAACAAACATGACGGCCACAGCCATCACCACCGCTTTATACACCAAGGACGTAACCGCCAGGGCGGAGCAAATGCCCAGGATCTGCACCGTTATCGGGTTATTGTCATTGAGAGGATCAATGAGCAGCCGCCGTTCTTTGGGTCCAAAGAGTTTTGACTTTTGCTTGGTTGTAGTCATGATTTGGGCAGTTTGTTTTTAAGAAAAGCCTCGTACAGGCCAATGCCGTGCACCAACATATCAGACACCCCATCACTGGTCAGTGTGGCGCCGGTGATACCGTCCACTTCGTGAGCCGGGTCAGTGACTTTTTTCTTTACGTGAACCGATACCAAGCGGCCGGCGTCGTCAAATATCTTCTTGCCTATAAAGCGCTTACGAAAAGCGGGATTGTCTTTGATCTCGGCACCAAGGCCGGGCGTTTCGCCTTTGTGGTCAAAGGCGGCCCCCGCGATGGTATTGTAATCCGGCTTCAGGGCGATATAGCCCCAAATCTTGTCCCACAGGCCGTTGCCGTACACACTCAGGATGGTGATAGGCCCTTCTTTGGACTTATAGACATAGACCGGCAGGCGGCGGGCTTCGGCAGGCTTCTTAAACTCGGCCTCTATGGAGATATCATCCGCTTTCAGGTCTTTAAGTACTTCACCTTTGGTGTTGACTACGAACTGGTCCATCTGCGTGTGGAACAGATCCAACACTTCATCATCGGAGAACTGCGACAGCGGTTTGTCCAGATACGGCTCAATGGCTGTCAGGATGCCGCGCTTGGCAAAGACCTGCTCGTTTTTGCGGGCGGCCGGCTCCGTCGCATAAAACATCCCCGACAAGATCAAACCCGATATCAGAGTCAGGATGACCGTAAACTTGATGATATAACCCGTACTATGCACGTTTGAGTCGTTTTTTCATGTTGGCTTGCAAAACCGTGTAGTCAATCAACGGCGCAAACACATTCATCAACAAAATGGCCAGCATCCAACCTTCGGGATAAGCGGGATTGAATACGCGAATCAGCAGGCCGAAAAGGCCCACCAAAAAGCCGTATATCCATTTGCCCCTATTGGTCGAGGCGGCCGTGACCGGATCCGTTGCCATAAAAGCAATCGCAAACAAAAAGCTGCCCATGTACAGGTGATAGTACCAAGGCACGCGCATAAACGCCGTAGCCCCCCACGCATTGAATAGCAGGCCCATAAACACCAGGCCCAACAGACCGCCCAGCATAATCCGCCAGCTGGCGATCCGGGTCAACAACAGGAAGAGGGCCCCCAGTAAAATCAGGGGCTTGCAGGTCTCACCGACCGAGCCGGGAATCAAGCCCCACCACATCTGTTCCGTAGAAAATTTTTGTGTCACCTGGTCCCAGCCTTGTGTCGCCAGGGCCAGCGGTGTGGCGCCCGAATAACCATCCACACCCGCCACCCACACGGCATCGCCCGATATGGTTTGCGGGTAAGCAAAGAAAACGATCACACGCGCCAGCAGCGCAATATTGACCACGTTCATCCCCGTGCCGCCGAAAGCTTCCTTGCCGAAGATCACGGCCAGCGCTACGGCAACGGCTAAAATCCACAGCGGCACCGTCGGCGGCATGATCAACGGGATGAGTGCACCGGTCACCAGGTAACCTTCTTCGATGGCATGACCCTTCTTGGACGCAAAATAAAACTCAATGCCCAAGCCGACTACCATCGCCACAATGTACATCGGCAAGACGCGGAGCGCGCCATAGAGCAGCTTGGCGCCCACCGCTTCTGTCGGGTCTGAGTATTGGCCGAGCGCCAGATAGTGCTGATGCCCCACATTGTACATACCAAAAAGGTACAGCGGCACCAGGGCCAGCACCACCATTATCATGGTACGCTTCAGGTCCACATGGTCATGCACATGCGATGCCTGTCCGGCCCGGTGATTGGGTACAAAAAGGAACGTGAAAAAGCCATCGTACAGCGTATGCAACAACGGACGCTTTTTCTTGTCCGGCTCCAGTTTCTTAAAAAAATCAACAAGCCCCATGTATTACTTTCTTTTGAGTGACAACGGCTGCTATTCGGACATCATCTCCGACAGCCCTTGCCGCAGTATCTGTTGCAGCGGTTGTTTTGAAGTACAGGCAAACTCACACAACGCTATATCCTCTTCGCTCAACTCATGGATGCCTAATGCCTCCATTCGCTCATAGTCCGCCACCAGGATGGCCTTCATCAGATGTTGGGGAAACAGATCCATCGGCAGCATGCGCTCGTACTCACCTGTCATGACAAAGGCGCGTTTTTCGCCATGCGTATTGGCGTCAATGTCCATCGGCTTGCCGGACGGAAACAAGCCCTCTTTGTAGGTATAGGAGACGGTGGGCACTTTGCGGGACGGCAGCAGCCAACCGAACATTTCGTAGTAGTCGCCTTCGTCAATGACGGAAATCTGATCGTCAAAATAATTGAGAAATTCATCCTCTGTCTTGCGTTCACCGGTCAGCACATCACCGGAGATGACGCGCACATCGTGTGCCGGCGAATAACCCAACAATTCGCCGATATGGGCGCCCTGGAAGGTCCTGACATAGCGGGGACTTGCTTCGCGATTGCCGCCAATGGCGACGATACGCGTTGCGTCAAACTTCCCCTCGGTAAATAAGGTGCCAATCGTAATCACCTCCTGGACGCCCAGCGTCCAAACCACGTCTTCCCCCCCGCGTATGGGTGCGATATGGTGTATGTGGATACCCACATTGCCGGCGGGATGGAAGCCGCTGAAATAATGCTTCTTTACGCCTTTGGCATTGGCAAAAGCGGGGTGAATATCCTTCCGCCCGTCTAGGCCGAGATGGACACTGCCCGAGGTGAGCCGGGCCAGAATGTCCAAGCCCTTTTGGAAGGCTGCCTCGCGACCTTCGACGAGTTTGGCTCCATCGGGCGCCAACGGGGCGGTATCAAAGGTCGAAATAAAAATATCCCGTGGTACCTTGTCAAAATCGGGGATGACATCATAAGGCCGCTGATTGATCATCGGCCAGACGCCGGCTTCCGCCAAGAACGCGACCAGGCGGGCGCGTTCGGCGGTCTCGGGTACGACATCCAGGGCACGGTAGTGCTGGGTCTCATCCGCCCGGATCACGACTTCGGAGATGGAGCGTTTGGCTCCCCGGAGTATCTCTTCGACCGTACCGCTGACCGGACTGACAAATTTGATATCAGGCCTGTCTCTGTCAAAAAACAACACATCTCCCGCTTGCACCTGATCTCCTACAGCCACCGTCAGTTTCGGGATTGGAAAGATATAGCGGAAGTTTTTCGGCTGGATGGCAAAGCGCGTCACCTTGACATCTTGGACATCGCCCGCGGGCGCCCCCTTAATGGGAATATCATAGCCCTTTTTCAAGACGATGACATCTTTCAAGTCCTTTTTTACCGGCGGTCTTTTTCGCATCAGGAAGGAAAGCACATACAGCAAGCTCATCAATGCCAGCAGACCCAGGATGATATAGCTCAAGGTGGGAAAAATAAGTCCGAAAACCGGGGTCAGGGTCATGGGAAGATGGATGCTCAAAAAAGCAGGAATCATCTCATCGTGATTTACTTTCGAATCGCCGGCAAAGGTAGGTTGCTTCCAACCTAAAACAAAGTTTTTTTGCCGAAAAAAACCGCCCTTTTAACGGCTGGGACAGGCTTTTGTTCTTGCCCGTTCCGGCACTGACTTATTGCCCGGGAAATGCATTGATAATCAGTGGTTTACAGGATGGAAAATATTCGAATCATCCGACGGGGAGAAGTCGTTTTTGGCCTCTCGGTGGGCGGCCGTCCGGCTGGCGGCCCGTTCGGGGCAGTTTTCCCGTTTTTCAGACTGGAAGATGGGCGATTTTTCCTGGCGGGAAGGGCATAAACAAGGGCCTCCGCTACCGGCTGCACGGGCCGACGGGGACGGGACGCAGAGACGCGAAGCATCGTGTCTCTGCGTCCCGCCGAATCCACGCGTGCCCGAAGGGTACGCAAACTATTTGATCACGGACTTACTGGACTTATCCCAAGCGATTCAGGCCGGCCTTAGCCTTGGCGTGGAGGGATGTCTTGTACTGGCGGGGATTCATTTTCAAAACGCGCTTAAAAAAGCGGCGCGCCTGGGCCTTATTGCCGTTTTTTTCGTAAATCAACCCAATCTGCAAGGCTGCATTGCAGGGATAGTAGGATCCGGTCTTATCCTGAAAGTGCAAGACGTCCAGATAGCGCAGGATGGCTTCTGTATCATGCCCCAGTTTTTGGCTCAGCCGGGCGGAGCGATACAAAAATTCCAATTGGTATTCTTGCGGGAAGTCGCTTTGTTTGAACTGAGCCAGGAGGCCGTGGGCGCGTTTGTAATATCCACCGTCAAAGAGCATGCGCGCTTGTAGCAATCGGATGTCAGGCGTTTGGCCCGAAATCGCGTCTTTGTAGGCGGCATCATCGCCTTCCTGATCGCGCGTACCTTCCGTTTTGCACCGCGCCATATAGGTATGGTATCCGGCCAGATCACCGTGAACCAGGGCATTCCATGCCAATTTTTGGTAGGCTTCTTTCACATAAGACTGGCCATGCTGCAGACGCAGAAAGGTCTTGAAATCCGCTTCGGCGCGTGCATCGAGGCGATATAGCTTGGTCAGCCCTTTCATAAAATACAGGTAGGGTAACTCAAAAAAGCCATCACCGTGGGGGGCCAGATTCAGGATGCGCTCGGCTTCAGCCGAACGCCCGGCATGCAAGGCAATGTTGGCTTGCACAAAGCAGGCCAGGGGATTGTCCGCCGGGTCCAGCGTACTACCCGAAATGACCTGCCACGCCTGGTCCTTTTGGTTGGTCAGATACAGGAGCATAAAGGCATAGAGGATTTCGGTTTCTTCTTTGAAGATGAAATCCCGGTGTATTTGCGCATAAGCGAGTACTTCTTCGATCTCGCGGCGTCCCTGCCGGATGGAGCCATCCATATTGCCGATAAGCTTGACCCCCCAGCGATATTTGTCTGGCACGGCGCCGACCACGGCATGGAGGATGCCGAGGCTCTTTTTGTTTCCCATAAAACCGGGAAACTTGCGCTCGTTTTCTTTCAACAAGCGGTAGGCTTCGCTGACTTCATTGAAGGCGCTCAAATACTGTCCCGCTTTGATGCGGAGCAAGGCCCAATGCAAATTGATCTCGGCCTGTGCATACAAGTAGTAAGGCGAATTGGGGTCCCCGGATCGGATGTGGCGCAAGCGGCGCTTTTTATTTGCTTCCAGCCGTTTGAACAGTGCTTTGTCCTCGGTAATAAATAGGCGGAAGAAGTCCACGTAATCTTCGATATGATAGACGATCATGTTGTCCGGTTCCACCAATTTTAAGCGGTCCAATCTGCCGGAGGCTTCGTCTAATCGCAGCCGGAGCACGGAGCTGTAGGCGTCCCGTGCGCGAACGGTGTAAGCAAAGTAGGTTTTGCCGCCGCGAGCCGGCGGCAAAAGTGTCATCAAAGAAAAAAAGATAAAAAAGATGTGTCGTCCCATACCGGTTGTTTGGCGCAGCACAGTGCCCCGGGCAAAGCTAAGCGTTTTGCCCCAAAGCAGCAAATGCCACGGGTTAGAAAAAATGGTAACTGTTTAGGTGCTCCTGTTTTTGTACTAAAAACAGGAGCGCCAAATAGTCACGAAAAAACAACGGTAGTCTCTCCTGAAAAGCGACAGTTTTGCACGTGGGAAGGACACGTGCTACTGGCGGAAAAGGGAAGAAGCCGAGAAGGGATGATTAAGCCTCTTCGGTCTGGGCAGCTCCCACCATTTCGGGATCTACCAAGACACGGCCGCAGTGCTCACAAGCAATGATTTTTTTGGCCATGGTCAGCTCCAACTGCACCTGTGCGGGCACTTTGTTGAAGCACCCCCCGCAGGCATCGCGCGTCACGGTCACAACGGCCAAGCCATTGCGGGATTTGGCGCGGATGCGCAGGTAGCTGGCCAAAAGGCGCTCTTCGATATTCTTTTTGGCTTTTTCGGAAGCCTTGAGCAGTTTTTTTTCTTCTTTTTCGGTTTTAGCGATAATCTTGTCCAATTCGGTGCGCTTGATTTCCAGGTCCACTTTCTTTTGTTTGAGCTCTTCTTCAAACTTTTTTAGCGCTTCTTTCTTGGCATCCAAGCGTTTTTTGGCTTCGCCGATGCGCTTTTCGTACAGCTTGATATTTAATTCTTGGTCTTCGATCTCCTTCATCAAGGCGCGATATTCGCGGTCATTGCGCACTTCGTCCAACTGTTTTTTATATTTCATCATCAGAGACTCGGCATCCTTGATGGACCCACGATAGCCGGAAATTTCCTGTTCAATTTCGTTAATGGAGCTTTTGACGCGCTCAATGCGCTTATCCATACCGACCAGTTCGTCTTCCAGGTCCTTGACTTCTATGGGGAGCTCCCCGCGCAGGACTTTGATTTTGTCCAGCTCAGAGTCTATCATCTGAAGCTCATAAAGCGCTTTTAGCTTGTCTTCGACAGTCAACTCTTTTTTTGCCATCAGGTGAAATATTTTATGGGATTGGTATATGTCTCTGCCAAACGAACTGCAAAGTTAGGGAATTTTTGGGATAAAAACCGGTGCAATAGCTGTGTGGTAAATTGCTCACTCTCATAATGGCCGATATCGGCAATCAAGATGCGTCCGTCGGCATCAAAGAATTCGTGATACTTAAAGTCTCCGGTCACGAAGGCGTCGGCGCCGGCGCGGATGGCATCGGGCAGCAGGAAGCTGCCGGCTCCGCCGCAAAAGGCCACCTTCCGGACGGGCTGCTCCAACAGGCGGGTATGGCGGATGCAGTCCACCGCAAAGGTGGACTTGAGTTTTTGTAAGAAGTCTTTTCCGGCCAGTGCTTCCGGCAGGTAACCAATCATACCGGCCCCAATATCCGGCCGGTCCGGTTGCTTGGGACGCAGGATCTCCAATTCTTGCAAGCCGAGCCGCTCCCCGATCATGGCATTGACGCCTTCGGATATATTGTCCAGATTGGTATGGATGGCATACACGGCGATGCCTTTCCGGATGGCAGCCAGGACGGTGCGTTCGACATAGTTGGAACCGGTCAACCGCTTCAGCCCGCGGAAGATGAGCGGGTGGTGGGCGACGATGAGATTCAAACCTTTCGTCGCCGCTTCGGCGACAATCTCTTCCGTTACATCGAGCGTGATGAGACAGCCTGTACAGGGTGCCGTGACGTTGCCAATGAGCAGGCCGGCGTTGTCGTAGTCTTCTTGCCAGGCCAGGGGCGCCAGGTCTTCGAGATAGGCCGCTATGTCTCCGATGGTTATCATATCCGCAAAGATACGTAACTGTTGTGGGTGCCCGCTGTTTTTGCGCTAAAAACAGGAGCACCTAAGCAGTTATACTCGTTACAAACAGGTTTGGGACTTGGGAATATCGAACACCGATTAACGAATGAAGATTATAGAAGTAGGTGTTTCTACAGGCAGGGCCACTTCGACAAACTCATTGTAAACGTTGAGCGAATGTAGAAGTCAGTGTGGCATTGGGCTGCGCGGGATACATTCTAAAATCGTCAGCCCGACGGCGCATCTGCGCGGGATTCATTCTTAAATCTCAAATCGGTGTTCCTGGCTTCGACAAGCTCAGCCCAAGTGTTCGATATTCAATCGTCCCAAAACAAATCGCTTGGAGTATACAAAGATACGAGCGTGTTATTCTTTATTGCGGTTCAGGATCTTTTGTTCAATGGATGTGGTAGAATAGCCGTGTACGAAAGGCAGTGACCGTACTTCGCCGCCGGCGGCACGCACGAGATCGGCCCCGACAATGTCTTCGACGGGCCAGTCGCCGCCCTTGACCAACAGGTCGGGTTGTACGAGGCGGATCAATTCCAGCGGTGTATCTTCTTCAAACACCACGACGGCATCCACAAAAATCAGGGAGGCCAGCAGATGGTAGCGCGTCTTGTCATCCTGGATGGGACGGTGGGGTCCTTTGAGCCGTCGGACAGATTCTTTGGAATTGACACCGACGATGAGCACATCGCCCAGGGCACGTGCGCGCGCCAAATAGTGCAGATGGCCGTAATGAATCAGGTCAAAGCAGCCGTTGGTGAAGACGACTTTTTTGCCTGCCTGTCGCCAGCGGGCGCGGCGGGCGGCCAGCTCATCCGGGGTCAGGATTTTATTTTTTGCTATTTGGTCGAGCACGGCGTCAAACTTTGGCAGGTAATGGTCGGTAACCCCGGTTGACAAAGGGCATCAATAGCAGGGCAGCCAGCCCAAAAATAATGATTCCGAAGATCTGGATCGTAAAGAAGATGATGTTGGCAAATGAAAAGGCATCGCCGCCGTCAATACCAAACAGGGACAGGCCGGCCACGACCATAGCGTGGTAAGTTCCCATCCCACCGGGCGATGGAATAATCATGCCCAGGCTGGCAAAGACGAATACCAGCAGGCCGGCGCCCGGTCCCAGGTGGCTTGTCGGTGGGAAGGCAAAAAAGCAAAGGTAGGTCATCGAGTAATATAGCCCCCATATCAAGAATGAGTACAACAAAAACAGGGGGACGTTTTGCACTTGCGCCACTGTTTTGATACCATCGGCAAATCCACGCAGAATGCGATCCAGTCTCTGATAAACGGCCGTGTGTCGCAATCGCTCCCGCCGGCGGTAAATTCCATACAGGATGCCTGCTCCGATTGCCAGGGAGACCCAAAAGACCGGATTCCGGATGAGCTTTTGGCCCGGTATCCGGGCGTGCGCGGACAGATAGTCCGCCAGGGTATGGAACTGAAGCATCAAAGCCAAGCCAAAGACAATCAGGAACGAGAGCATGTCAATCGCGCGATCCACCATGATGGTGCCCACGGCTTGCTCTACCGGTATGCTTTCGTATCTGGACAGGGTGGTAGCGCGGATAAATTCGCCCATCCGGGGCAGTCCCAGATTCGCAAAATACCCGATGACGATGGCCAAAAAGGCATTGATGAATCGCGGCCGGTAACCCAGCGGGCGAAGCAGCATATTCCAGCGGGCGGCCCGGAAGATATTGGATAGAGAAAACAAAAAGACAATTAAGGCCAG
>JALVEF010000220.1 GCA_027031185.1 Saprospiraceae bacterium | reverse complement strand
GATGTCATTGTCAAGGCCGGCGGTGTGACCAAATTGGACGCCGTCTTAACCGAGGGCGTCGTGGTCGCGACGGTCGAAGTGATTGGTGAAAGATATAAAGCTCCCCTGATTGAGAAAGACGGCAAGGACGGCCAGACCTTTACGGCCGATCAGATCAAAAATCTGCCTGTACGGTCTGCTATAGGAGTCATCAATACCGTGGCGGCCGTCAACACAGTGGACAACGGCAGCGGCAACATCAACGTAAAGGGGGCGCGCTCCAACTCCACCGTCTTTTATCTCGACGATGTGCGGATCCGCGGGCCTCTGCCGCCCATCACCGAAATAGAGCAGTTGGAAGTCATGACCGGTGGTATTGAGGCCAAGTATGGAGACACCGGCGGGGGGATTATTTCCGTGATTTCCAAAGGCCCCTCCCGTGACTTCTCCGCCAATCTGGAAGTAGAGACATCCCAGTTTCTGGATCCCTACGGCTACAATCTCGGCTATCTGAACCTGGCCGGTCCCATCCTGACCAAAAAGGAAAACGGGCTGAAGAAGAGTATTCTGGGGTATCGTATCTCCGGCCAATATCGCATTCGCAAAGACGACCGCCCGCCGCTTACGCCCATTTACGTGGCCAGTGATGAATCCAAGCGCAAAGCCGAACAGCAGCCGGTCTTTGTACAAAACGGCTCCCCGTTTGCCACGGCGGAGCAGTACGTCACGGTCGGTAACGAAGGCGAGTCCGGCGTGGATGTATGGCGCTTGAAATACAATCCCGACGAAGAGGAGAAGGTCTTGACCCTGACCACCAAACTGGATGCCAAACTGACCGATCGTTTGCAGCTCACGTTCACCGGCACGTATAATGACCGGAAAGACCGGTTTACGCCTTTTGGCTGGCAGTTCATGAACTCCCATAACAACCCCACTTTTAATGACAATCGCGTGCGGGGCATCTTGCGCCTGCGCCATCGCCTGGGCAAGTGGGGCGCCGGCAGTGCGGATGACAAAGCCGGGTTGATTCGCAATATCGCCTATACACTGCTTGGCTCTGTGGAGCATCGGCAGTACAGCCGCCAGGACAAGCGCTTTAAGGATAAGCTCTTCCAGTATGGCCACGCCGGCAAGATTGATTTCCACTGGGAGCCCTCTATTGCCATTACGGCAGACTCTACCGAAGCGCCCCCCGGTGCCGGTACCGTCACTACGCCGGCCGGTGCCATCCTTTACGTGTTCCACAACGGATACACCCAGGTCTTTGACGGGTATTCGCCCAGTACGTACAATCCCGGCCTATCCGCTTACAACAGCTACGATGCCGTGGAAAGCTTTCAGGATATCACCCGCCTTAATGGAGTAGCCACCAATACGACCGATAATATCTGGGGCGTACTGCGTAAGTTTGACTCGCCGATTTATAAGAATGCCAATCAGGTGTATGACAACTATCAGTACGGCAGCCAGGATTTGTATTCCGTGCAGGCGAATTTGTCCTTTGACATCAAGCCCGGAAAAGCCGCCGTGCACTCCATCAATATGGGCTTCCAGTACGAACAACGGTTGGACAAAGACTACAATATAAGTCCTCAGCACTTGTGGAATATCGCACTCACCGCAGCCAATAATCCGCTGGTTGGGGTGGATGCCGGAGATGTCATCGGTACGATTGATACGATGATTCTGGGTCAGGCGGTTGAGTTTAGTCAGTACAACCCGCAATTGGACCCGACCTATCAGGATGAAAAGCACTTTTTTATGGCCATCCGCGAAAAATTGGGGCTGGGGCTCAAGGAGTACGTCAATGTCAACGGCCTGTCGCCGGATGATATGACGCTGGATTTGTTTGCCGGCGCCGAAATTGTCGGCAACCATGAAAATGGCAATCGTACCTTGGACTATTACGGCTTCGATTATCTGGGCAACCCTGTAGCGCCCGGGACGACTTTCAACGATTTCTTTAAATCGGTGGATGCCAACGGCAACCGCAACTTCCCCGTCGCACCTGCCCAGCCCATCTATATGGGCGGCTATATCCAGGACAAGTTCATCTATGATGAGATGATCTTCAAGATTGGAGTGCGCGTGGACCGCTATGATGCCAATACCAAGGTACTCCGCGACAAGTACTCATTGTACGCCATCAAGAATGCCGCTGACTTTCACAATGAGAATGGGACGCCCAAGCCGCCGGGTATCGGCGATGACTTTAAAGTCTATGTGGAGAAGGCCGGCAGCAGCAAGGTAAAAGCGTACCGTAACGGTGACCAGTGGTATTATGCCAATGGCTCCGAGGCGCCGGATGGCAACGTCATCTTCGGTGGTGGTGTGGTCCAGCCCGCGTATGTCGGCGGGGAGCCGGTCAAAATCACCTCGAAAGACTTTGATCCGGACCTGTCCTTCAAAGACTTTGAGCCCAAGTGGGACATCTCGCCCCGGTTGTCTTTCTCATTCCCCATTTCCGACCAGGCCAATTTCTTCGCACATTACGACATTTTGTCGCAGCGCCCGACATCCAATACCATCGCTACACCGTTGGATTATTACAACTTTTTCACCGATAATTTAAGTAGGGCCAAAAATAATCCGGACCTGAAGACGCAGAAGGCGGTGGACTATGCCGTGGGTTTCCAGCAGCGCGTCACTAAGAACTCGTCCATAAAGCTTACGGCTTTCTACCAAGAGATGCGGGATTTGATCCAGCGTCGCATTATCGCTTATGTGCCTATTGCCGGACGCTATACGACGTATGACAATTTGGACTTCTCCACTACCAAGGGATTCACGTTTGAGTACGACCTGCGCCGTACGGGCAATGCTTCCTTATTCCTTACGTACACCTTGCAATTTGTCAATGGTACGGGCTCAGATGCCAACTCGAGTGCAGGTATCTCCACGCGCGGTATCATCCGTACCACGTCACCGCTGGACTTTGACCAGCGCCATACCATACAGGCCATTTTGGACTACCGGTTCAAGGAGAAAGAAGGGCCGCGCCTTTTTGGCAAATACATCTTTGAAAATGCAGGCGCCAACTTGCTCGTCAGTACCCACTCCGGCCGGCCCTATACGGCCAAGGCGATTCCGACTTTGTACAGCGGTTCGGTGACCGAAGGTGCACTGAACGGCTCGCGGATGCCGTGGTCCTATACCGTGGGTTTCCGCATTGACAAGGATTTCCGCCTGACCAAGAAGGACGCCAAGCGCCCGCTGTTTCTCAACATATATTTCCGGGGTGAAAACATCCTGAATACGGCCAACGTCATTGATGTCTATCCGGCTACCGGCTCGGCGTATGACGATGGCTTTCTCGCTACGGAATTGGGGATGAACGGGCTGAACAGTATCCGAAATTCCGGACGGAATATTGAGTCTTACCTCAACTTCTACAAGTGGGGCTTGCTGGATCAGGACAATTTTGTCTTGCCGCGCCGGCTTTACATGGGAGTAATCTTCGACTTTTAAGTGCGGTCACAGTTTTACATCTGAAAAATTGAAATCATGAAGAAGATCCTTTTGCTCATTTTCCTGATAGGGGCAGTTCAGGTGAGTGCTTGGAGCAGGAATCCGGCCAATCGGCCCAAACCATCGGGAGGAGTCCAGGTGGATTTCAGGGGCGATTGTCAGCCGGGAGATGCCCAAGTGGATTTGGATGTCAATAACGTGCGGGCGCGTTTGCTCTCACGCGGTGACTTCTGGTGGGATTACAACGATGCCAAATACATCGTGCCCAATGTAGATCCGGCCTCCGGTTTGCCGGAAGTCTCATCCATCTTCGCCGGTGCGGTTTGGATGGGTGGTTTTGACCCGGCCGGCAACCTCAAGATTGCCGCTTCGGATTATGCCAACAGCGGGGCGGACTTCTACCCCGGCCCGTTGGATGAAAACGGGCTGACGGATGCGCCGATCTGTGACCAATGGGATCGTCATTTCCTTGTCAAAGGAGCTGATATAGACGCTTTTCTCGCCAAGTGGCGGCTGAGCGGCGGCGATGTGACGGAAGATGATATTCCGGATGAATTAAAATCTTACCCGGCAAAAGGGAACCCGTTCTTTTTGTTTCAGCCCAATGGCTTCCCGCTGCCGGACCAGGATCTGGCCCCGTTTCACGACCAAAACGAAGATGGCATTTTTAATCCCCTGGATGGAGATTATCCGGTGATCCAAATCCGTGGCTGCCCGGATACCATCTATGCCGACCAGATGTATTTTCAGATTTACAATGACAATGGGGGCCCCCACAAAATTTCTAACGGCGTACCTATCCGGATGGAAGTGCAGGTGCAGGCCTTTGGATTTGCGACCAACGATGAGCTGAACGATATGACGTTTATGCGCTACCGGCTCATCAATAAGGCGCAGGATACCATTCAGGACTGCTATTTTGCGATGTGGGTGGACGCCGACCTGGGCTGTGACAATGACGACTTTGTGGGCTGTGATACCTCTCGTTCATTGGCCTATTATTACGGTGCCGATGATATTGACGGAGAGGCCGACTGCTCGTGTCCGTCCGGTGCCAATACCTATTGTACCAAGATCCCCCTGATCGGGATTGACTACTTTCGCGGGCCGTTGGACGAGTTTGGGAATGAGTTGGGCATGTCCTCTTTTACCTATTACAATCGTCCCGGGACGACCCCACCGCCCCCGCCGAACACGACCGACCCGGGCTCTGCCACTGAGTTTTACAATTATCTGACAGGGCGTTGGCGGGATGGTTCGCCCTACTATGGAGGAGATGATGGCTTTCAGGATCCCCAGTATCCGGTAATTAAATATGCTTTTCCGGGCTATCCGGATGACCCGAACGGCTGGTCTATGGCGCAGTCCGGGGCCATTCCGGCCGACCGCCGGACGGTGCAGGCATCGGGGCCGTTTACCTTGGTCCCGGGTGCCACCAATGAGCTGATCATTGGACTGCCGTGGGTGCCTAATGTAGAGCATCCGGCACCGGATATCACCAAGTTGCTGGCCGCGGATGACAAGGCACAGAACCTTTTTGATGCCTGCTTCAACCTTACCGATGGGCCGGACGCACCTGACCTGGAGGTGATTGAGTTGGATCAGGGAATCGTGCTGACGCTGACTAATTCGACAGTCTCCAACAACTATAAGGAAGAGTACAAGGGAGCTGACCTGGGCCATGCCGGCCAGTTTTACCACTTTGAAGGTTACCTGATCTATCAGACCAAGTCCGCCAATGTCAGCCTGGCCCAGCTGAACGACCCGGATGTGTCCCGTCTGGTGGCGCAGTCTGACGTCAAGAATGGCATCTCCAAACTGTACAACTGGGAGATCGTCGCCAAAAATCCGGACCCGAACAACCCGAATCCGATCTATGCACCCAAGCTAATGGTGGCCGGGCAGGACAAGGGCATCAAGCACTCGTATTATTTTACCAAGGATGCCTTTGGCGTCGGGGAAGCCCCCTTGATCAATCACCGGAAATACTACTATGTGGCGGTGGCCTATGCCTCCAATAACTTTGAGCCCTTTGATCCCGAGACCGGTACCGGCCAGAACCAAACCTTCCTCGTGGGACGTAAGACAGCCTATGGGCTAAAAATCAAACCCGTCACGGTTATCCCGCGGCCGTCCACGTACGATCTCATCGGCGCCAGCTACGGGGATGGTCCGGTGGTGACTCGTATTTCCGGATTGGGCACAGGTACCAACTTTCTCAAAATCTCAAAAGATATGCGGGAAGCCGCCATTGATAATACCGGGGACAAGCCGGTGACATACTTGCCGGGTAAGTCCCCCATCAATGTCAAGGTGGTCAATCCGTTCAAGGTGCAGGGGGGCAAGTTCCGGTTTACCATTACGGACGGAACATCGCCCAACGATCCGCCACATTCCATAGACGGCAATGATTCGCTTCGCTGGACGCTCGACAAGCTGGATGAAAACGGCAACGTAGTGGCCACCGTGACTTCGGAGCGGGATTTGAGCTTCTTCAATGAGCAAATCATCTCCGAGTTTGGTATCAGTATTGAGATCGGACAGGTCAAGGAGCCCGGCGTCTCTATCACCGATCCGGGAGCTTATGGTATTGAGGTCACGTATGCCGACCCGGACAAGCCGCAGTGGCTCATCAGTGCCAAGGATGATACGGGCATCGGTGGTTCGCCACTGGGACGCCGCAACATCAATTTTGTCAGCGACAATGATGTACAGCCGAATAAGGCCTTCACGGAGAATGTGGACAATGCGGTAGCTTTCTATCCGTTCTTCCTGCTCAATACCCAGCGCAAAGACGACAATACGTCCTACTTTATCACACCCGGCTGGATAGACAACAAGGCCGGTATCATGCGCAAGATGGACAGCCTGTACCATCTCAATAATGTGGACATTGTCCTGACGTCCGATAAGTCCAAATGGAGCCGGTGCGTCGTGCTCGAGGCCGCCTCCTCGCTTTATGGCATTTCCGCAGTGGGAGATCCGGGCATCAAGCCGGTGGGCAATCGCAAGCAGTATCGCCTGCGGGCGGCTCCCTCGGTGGGTAAAGATGCCGATGCAGACGGCAATCCGGTGCCGGATGGTGACGGTGAAGGTATGGGATGGTTTCCCGGCTACGCCGTGGATGTAGAGACCGGCAAGCGGCTCAATATCCTGTTTGCTGAAAACTCCACCTTCCGCGTAGATGATGACATCTATCCGCCCTCATTGAATATCTTCAACGGTGAGAAACCGCGCGGAGGGGATATGATGTTTAATCCATCTAGCATCCAACTTATTGACATGGGATTTGTCCAGGGCACGAATCCGTTGGATCCTGAGCCCACGGTCAACTCCATGTATCTGGGCGGTCAGCATGTAGTGATGGTGACGTATGACGAATATGATGGCTGTGCCCAGCTGCGGCAAATGATCGAATCGGCGGCCAACTCTACCAAGATGGCCAAACCATTGGCGCATATCCAGTGGGCCGGTATGTTGATGGCGGCTCCCGGTGAGAAAATGCTGTCATACGCCGATGGACTCATCCCCAACGATGTAACCATTTCGCTGCGCGCAGCGAACCCATATACCACCACACTTTCTTCCGTGCCGGTCAGTGCCAGTATTCAGGAGAAAGAATACGGGCCGCTGCCTGTATATGAATTTGACTTTAATGGACTGGAAAATCGTCAGCTCACGACAGAGGCAGAAATCAACAATGCCCTGGATGCGATCAATGTGGTGCCCAATCCGTATTACGGGTATGCATATTACGAGCGGAGCCAGTTTACCACTATTGTCAAAATCACCAATCTGCCGGCCAAGTGTACGGTGACGATCTACTCACTGGATGGAAAGTTTATCAAGCGCTTTAAGCGCGATGAAGCGCCGTTTGTGGATCCGACGACGGGATATGCGCGTCAGATTGCACCGGATATCGAGTGGGATTTGAAGAATGCATCGGGCATACCTGTGGCCAGTGGTGTGTATTTGATTCATGTCAAGGCACCCGGACTTGGTGAGCGCGTCATCAAGTGGTTTGGCATGAACCGACAATTTGATCCTTCGGGCTTGTAAGCTCCCCCGGCGAGTTATGATGCTTGGACAGCATCATAACTCGCCTTTGGGGGCTGCGTGCTGCAAATCCAAAATGCCACAATTGCCTTTTGGCTAAAATGAAGTGACTATGACCAAAAGATTACGCTTCTTGATTGTCCTGCTTTTTTTCGGGCAGGTGTTGTTTGCCGGCAATCCGGATCGACAGGGGGAAGCAGGAGCTTATGAACTGGTGCTCAACCCTTGGGCACGTAGCGCCGGCCTGCACTCCATCAATATCGGATCCGTGTCAGGTGTCGAGGCCATGCGTCTCAACCCGGCCGGTATCAATCGCATACCCGGCTCCCAATTGTTGCTTGCCCAAACGCGTTATCTCGTCGGTACGGGCATCAAGTTGAATGCCGGGGGCTTTGCCACCCGGATGGGCAAGCACGGTGCGTTGGGTGTGAGTATTATGGCCATTGACTTTGGGGAGATCAAAGTCACGACGGATGCGGCTCCCGAAGGTACCGGTGTCACCTATTCGCCTTCCTTCTTCAACCTGGGCGTTGGCTATTCTCACAATTTCGAAAAAGTCAATGTGGGTATCCTGTTTCGTGTGATTACGGAATCCACTGCCGATATCAACTCCACCGGCTTTGGCCTGGATGCCGGTGTGCAGTATGTGACCGGAAGCCGTGACAACATCAAGTTTGGTATTGCCATCCGCAATGTCGGTACACCGATGCGTTTTAAGGGGCCCGGTTTGGCTACCCGCGCCGATAACCCGGGCGAAGGAAATTACCAATTGACTTATTCGGTGCGGGGCGCCACTTATGAGCTGCCCTCGCTGCTCAACATCGGTCTGTCGGTAAAGACCTTTCTGACCAGTAAGCACATGCTGACTTTTGACATGGGTTTTACCGCCAATTCGTTTGCGCAAGACCTGGTGGGCCTGGGCATTGAATACTCACTGGACGACAAGTTTATGCTTCGTGGCGCCTACAAACTGGAACTGGCCCAGGCCGGCAGCAAGATACAGGCCTCCGTGGACAATGGGCTGAGTGCCGGCGCTTCATTGGATATTCCGCTCAAAAAGAAAGATATTTCCGAGATCCTGGGAGAGGAGGAAGAAAAGGTAGAAACAAACAAAAAGGCCCCGCCCCGCATCGGGTTGGACTATGCCTACAAAATGACCACGCCTTTTGACGGTATCCACACCTTGGGAATCCGCCTTTCTTTCTAGGTGTATTTGACTTTTTGCCGGATCCGGCGTACTTTTGCAGGGATTACAGCAGAAACAAGAACGTTTCTTCATCGTGAAGGGGCGTTCTTGTTTTTTCATATCATCCGGTGTCGCGGTTTTTTTGACTGCCCAAGCGTGCATACTACAATTGAATGAAGCATGCCGGCAGATCCATAAGGCCGGGACATTATGTAGCGGTAACTGTTTAGGCGCCCCTGTTTTTAGGGATAAATGTAACTGTTTAGGTTCTCCTGTTTTTAGGGACAAAAACAGCGGGTACCTAAACAGTTACAGATAAATTAGGAGTACCTGAACAGTTGCATGTAGAGACCATAAATTGAACACCATGTCCGATTTTCATTACATAACCAAAGAGGATTACGAAAGGCTCCAGGCGGAGATACATCGTCTCAAAACCGTTGAACGTCAGAAGGCGGCGCGCGCCATTGCGGAGGCTCGCGAGAAAGGCGACCTTTCCGAAAACGCCGAATACGATGCGGCCAAGGAAGCCCAGGGCATGCTCGAGATGAAAATCAATGAGCTGGAGATGTCTCTGGCCAAGTCCAAGATCATTGACGTAGCCGACCTGGATACGTCCAAAGTGACTGTGCTTACCAAAGTGACCATCAAAAACGTCAAGACCGGTCAGGTGATGAAGATGCAGTTGGTATCAGAATCCACATCCGATATAGCCGCCGGCAAGATTTCTGTCACTTCGCCCGTGGGCCAGGGGCTTTTGGGCTGTTGTGTCGGGGATGTGGCCAAGATCCAAACACCTGGCGGGCTGATTGAATTTGAAGTACTGGAAATCACAGTTTAACGTTATGGCCACCATTTTCTCCAAAATCGTGGCGGGTGAAATCCCGTCTTACAAAGTAGCGGAAGACGACCGCTACTATGCTTTCTTGGATATCCGCCCCATTCAGCGGGGTCATACGCTGGTCATCCCCAAGGCGGAGATTGACTACATCTTTGACCTGGATGATGAGCAGCTGGCCGGATTGACGGTCTTTGCCAAGCGCGTGGCGGTGGCCATCAAAAAAGCCATCCCGTGTCAGCGCGTGGGCGTGATGGTCCTGGGCATGGAAGTGCCGCATGCGCATATCCATCTGATTCCGCTCAACAAAGAAAGCGATATCTTGTTGACCAATCCAAAGCTCGACTTGCCGGCAGAAGAGATGCAGCGCATAGCCGGTGCTATTGCGCGTCATTTTGAGTGAGTGCGTCTCGTGCCGGTGTACACTAAGACATGGCTCACGACCACAAGCATAGCACAGCTGCTTTTTCGGTAGCGCATGTCAACCGCCTGTTTCTTTGGGGGATCGTACTTAATAGCCTATACATCGTAGTAGAACTGTGGTACGGTTGGCGGCAAGACTCGACGGCACTGCTGTCTGATGCGGTGCACAATATCGGTGACATCTCGGGCCTGTTCTTGGCCTATATTGCTTTTCGTTTGCTCCGGGTAAAAGCCAACCGTACATTCACGTATGGATTCAAGAAGGCATCCGTGCTGGCGGCCTTTCTCAATTCCATTTTGTTGGCGTTTGCGATCGGGGCGATCGCGTGGGAAGGCGTGCAGCATATTATATTTCCGGTGTCCACGGACGGATATGTCATTATGATTGTGGCGGCAGTGGGTGTGGTCGTCAACTTTGCGTCGGCGTACTTTTTCCACAACAAGAAGGACGCGGACTTGAATATCAAGGCGGCCTATTGGCATTTGATGGCCGATGCGCTGGTGTCGCTCGGTGTGGTCGTGGCGGGCCTGATCATCCAATACACCGGTTGGTATTGGGTAGATGGTCTGGTGGCAGTCGTTGTGGCGGTCGTCATCCTGGTATCCACGTGGGATTTGTTTCGCGACAGTGTGGTGGGGATATTGGACGGCGTGCCGGCGACAGTGGATACGGGTGAGATCAAGCGCCATTTGCTGGCGATAGATGGGGTGGAGGATGTACATCACGTGCACATTTGGAGTATCAGTACCAATGAAAACGGGCTGACTGCTCATATCCGTGTTTCGGACTTTTCGCAAATCCCCACGGTTAAGGAAAAGATCAAACAGGAATTGGAAGCACACCAAATCGGGCACAGCACGCTGGAGTTTGAGACGGAGAAAGGCGATTGTCCGGCATGCAGCTGATGTTCAATTAAAAATGAAAAATGAAAAATTAAAAATAACGAATGCGGGGTGTGTGTTTTGCTTTGCCGTCCCGCACTTATACTCAAAGCGATTTGTTTTGGGACGGAAAGAATATCGAACAAGGAACACCGATTTGAGATTTAAGAAGGAATCCCTGAGCTAGTCGAAACGTGGTCACTGAGTGCTGCACTGAGCCTGTCGAAGTGCGAAGTCGAAGTGCCCACTTCTCAAATCTCCATTCGTTACTTCGACGGTTCGACGTTGCTCACCGCATCGCAAGCTCAGTACAAGTAATCGGTAGTTCGACAAGCTTGGTTGGTGAGCGTAGTCGAACCACACCATAAATGTTCGATATTCCCAAGACTTGTCCCAAATCTGTTCATAACGAGTATACTTGCCCAAAGGGCTCGTCAAATAGCACCATCCTGTGTTAGGCAAATGCAGAAAGGGGCAAGGCCCGAATCAAGCAAAGCAAGTAAGTGCGGGGCGGATAAAAGAATCAAAACTAACCGGGGCTTCAGCCCCGAAAATGGGTCCGGGAAGGGGGGGCTAAAGCCCCAAATTTTATTTATGCTCTCTCCCCGTCGGCTGAAGCCGACGGCAAAGGGGATAGGGGCGCTTTACTTGTCCCGCACTTACTTGCCCCGGACAGCGGAGCGATATACCGCTCATTTTGCAAAAAGCATAAGCGGGAAGGGGCAAAGCCAAAGCCAGGCAAAGCGAGTAAGTGCGGGACTTGTCCTGTACTTGTTTATTTGCCTTGCCTTGTCTTGCCTTGGATTGCCGCCAGCTTTAACTGACGGGACAAAGGCATCAAAACAAAAAGGGGCTTCAGCCCCGAAAATGGGCCCGGGAAGGGGGGCTAAAGCCCCAAATTTTTTTTATGCTCTCTCCCCGTCGGCTGAAGCCGACGGCAAAGGGGATAGGGGCGCTTTACTTGTCCCGCACTTACTTGCCCATAAAAGATAGCAACAGACCTCTATCAAGCAACAAGCCTAAGCGGAAGGACCAAAGCTTTAATCCGGCAAAGCATGTAAGTGCGGGACTTGCTTGCCTTGCCTTGTCTTGCCTTGGATTGCCTCCAGCTTTAGCTGACGGGACAAAGGCATCAAAACAAAAAGGGGCTTCAGCCCCGAAAATGGGCCCGGGAAGGGGGGGGCTAAAGCCCCAAATTTTATTTATGCTCT
>JALVEF010000219.1 GCA_027031185.1 Saprospiraceae bacterium | reverse complement strand
AAAAGATTATTGGGGCTTCAGCCCCTAAGGCAGGGCAGCTATGGCAAAGCCAAGCCAATCAAATCAAGACAACAATTGCCGTCGGCTTCAGCCGACGGGGCGAGAGAGCTTAAAAAAATTTGGGGCTTTAGCCCCGATTCCGGGCCCATTTTCGGGGCCGAAGCCCCTTGCGGTTGCAGCTTGTTTGCCGTCAAATGTAAGGAAAGCCCGATTTGCCGGCGCCCGCCGGCAAATCGGGCTTTCAAAATTCAATATTTTTAATTATTAATTATTCTCCGCGTTTCGTTTCATCAGCTCATCCATGACTCGGGGAAGTTCCTTGGCTGGGATGCGCTTCATGATGATTTTTTTGTCCTTGTCCAGAATGTAAATCGTCGGCGTCGTCTTGACGTTGTAACGCACCTTGAAGTTGGACCGGTATCTGGGATCCGCGAGATTGATCATGTCATTGAATTGATGGTCGTCAATGAATTCCCAGCATTTTTTGCTTTTGTCCAAGATTTCATTGCAGATGGTGATCACCGCGACTTTGTCCTTGTATTTTTTGAAGAAGTCCACCAGGTAGGGCGCCGCCTTTTTGCAGTGTCCGCACTCGGGAGACCAAAAGAAGAGTAGGGTATAGTCCTTGTCTACATCGTAGAGTTGATGGGGTGTGCCGTCTTTTTTATACAAGGTCAGGTTGGGGGCTTTCTTGCCGATGAGCACCGG
The DNA here is from genome assembly GCA_027031185.1 of Saprospiraceae bacterium. Lineage (GTDB taxonomy): Bacteria > Bacteroidota > Bacteroidia > Chitinophagales > Saprospiraceae > HyVt-613. The sequence continues at coordinate 2,717 of JALVEF010000219.1, read as the reverse complement.
ATCCAGTAAGTTGGCATCGCGGACGATTTTGGCCAGTTGCTCTTCCTCTACCCATGGAGCTTTGCCCTTCTCATAATAGTTCTTTACCAGATGCACGTAGATCGCATCAAAACCGACAATCTGCGATTTGGCAAATTTGTTTAAAAAGTCAATCAGAAAAAACTTGAAGACCTCGGGATTCGGCTCCATCCGTTTCAGCAGCATGTCCAACTCGGCGGAGATCGTGTCCGGATGCTGCGGCAAGACCTTGTCTATATAGGTGTTGATTTTGGACGCCAGTACATTGGTATAGAGCAGACGCTCATCTGTCAAGTCAATATTGTCAAAGTAGTGCCGGCGATAGTAGTAGTACTGCTTCTTGCGGATCTCCTCCTCACTGCCCTTGAAATCCGGTATGTCCACCATGGTCAACGCCTTGATGATCGCTGCCGGGAGCGTGCCCTTGTGCTTCTCTACAAAACGGCGTTGGTAGGCGCGCACCTCCTTATCCAATTCATCCAACCGCGCCTTAAGCGCGGTAAGCTTCTTTTCATTTTTCAGTGAGTCCTGCAGCTTGATCTCTTGTTGGAGCTCATCGGCCTCCTTGCGCCGGCCCGACAGAAAGTCGGCGTATTCCTTGAATATCTTGTTGGTGGGCGAGCCGCTGATCTTGACACTGTTGCCCGGATCTTTGGCGTCAAATTGCACCTTGAAGTGCGTGTCCGCACCATCCACCAAAAACTCAATGAAACTTTTGGAAGGCAGCAACACCGCCAGATACATCCCGCTTTTCAATGTGTCCGTGCCCCGCAGCCGGAAGTGACCTTTTGACTCGGCCAGCAGCGTGTCACGAATGTACTGCTGCGTCCCGAAATTGTACCCGATCAGCAGGCTGTCATTGTCATAATTGGCTACCTCAAAACGAATGTCATAGTCCGCTTGCCCTGCCGCCGGCAAATGTGCCATCAACACCAAGACCAACAAGGCGGGAATGATCTGCTTCATGTTTGTATTTTTTTCCTTGGCTTGAACGCAACTTCAAGTCACAAAATTCTCACCTTTTATTCTTTCCGCTACTCCAAACACCGGTATTAAAAAAAGGTTAACGCAGCTCACCGGCCGGCTTGTCCCGGGAGTAGCTGACAAGGACTTTTTTGCCGCGCCCACAAGGAAGTGAGTTTTCGCCCCTTCGGGGCGAGCGGTTTGGGACGTGTCGTGCACCGGCGGGCGTCGGTGCACGACTTGGCTGATTTTCCCCAACTGGTCCACGTGATGGGTTTGGGATGTGCGCCGCCTTTTGCGGGTTGTTCCGGCGATGCTGTTTCATAAAATAGTTACAAATCAATAAGTTATGTGGTTTGACTTTATGTATATTGTCAAACATGGCCATACTGTACATGTGATACCACAAAGACCAAATTGTCCGTGGTAACGAAAGCCAAACGAGCTCCGTCAGTCACGAAAAAGCAGGCCCGCCGGCCTGCTTTCCCACATTCTCCCACCAAAAAAGGGGGACGAATATTTCACAATGCTAATACCCTGATTACAAGCTGGTTTTTGCCCGTTACCCGCGCTAAAATCAAGCATCCGGAGTGAGATTGGGCGCCGGATAAGTCCACCGGCTTATTTTTTCTACCACGTTTTACCACCCAAAAAGCAAAGTATATGGTTTTATTACACCTGAAACCAAAACAAAAGCATTCAAAAATCCCCGTTTTTGACGAAAAAATAGATGATGTGAATCTTTTCTAATATTTTTCTGGGTAAAATGTGGTAATAAATGGAAATGTGTTTTACCTTTGCCCTGTGACAAAAAGTGAGCGCATGCTTTCTCTTGACGGATCATATCCTTGTGCCATAGACGACCGCGGCCGTGTCCGGTTGCCGGCACGTCTGTTGGAGGCGCTGGGAGAGGAGCACAACAAGCGCTTTTTTGTCAACCGGGGTTTGGGGGAGCACAATTTCCTGCGCTTGTTTCCCAAGTCCTTGTGGGAGCAAGAAGTCTCAAAACTTCGTGCGAATCTCAACCCCTATGACCAGGAGCAGGTGGAGGCTATCCGCTTCTTTTTCAACGGAGCAGAAGAAGTAGAAGTGGATAAGGTAGAGCGCATACGCATTCCCAAGATGTTGTTGGAGTGGATTGATGTGCGGGGCAAAGACCAACTGGTCATCAACGCCTTTCTGGACTTCATCGAGATTTGGAAGGCAGATGAATATGCCCGCTACATTGAGCAGCAAAAGCACGACGAAGAGCGCAAGGCTAAGCAAGAGGTCTTGTCGCGACTGGCACGCAAAGAGCCACCAACGTCCGCGTCCCAAGACGCCTGATCTATGGGCAGCGCGTATCACAAACCGGTGTTGGCGGACGAGAGTGTGCGTGCGTTGCAAATCTTACCCGGCGGCATTTACGTGGATGCGACTTATGGAGGAGGCGGTCATGCCAAACGTATTTTGGACCTTCTGGGCCCGCAGGGACGGCTCATCGCTTTTGACCGCGATGAAGATGCGCTGCAAAACCGGATTGAGGATGAGCGCTTGACACTCATCCCGCACAACTTCAGGTACCTAAAGAGGTATCTTCGATTGGAAGGCTATCGCCGCGTGGACGGCATCCTGGCGGATCTGGGTGTCTCCTCGTTCCAGCTTGACACGCCCGAACGGGGATTTTCTTACCGTTTCCAAGCCGGCTTGGATATGCGCATGGATAGAAACCTGGAGCGCACCGGTGCCGACATTCT
>JALVEF010000218.1 GCA_027031185.1 Saprospiraceae bacterium | reverse complement strand
CCCATTTTTTGTTTTGATGCCGATCTATCCCCGAAGGGAATAAACAAACATTGCCGTCGGCTTCAGCCGACGGGAAAGAAGCAAAAAAAATACTGGGGCTTTAAGCCCCGCTTCCGGGCCCATTTTCGGGGCTGAAGCCCCTTTTGCTTTGATGCCTTTGTCCCGTCAGCTAAAGCTGACGGTAAGGCAATCCAATCCAATCCAAGGCAAGGCATGGCAAGGCAAGGCAAGGCATGGCAAGAGCAGGACAATTTAGGCATCCCTATCCCCGAAGGGGATAAACAAACATTGCCGTCCCGCACTTACTTGCCTTGCCGGATTAAAGCTTTGGTCCTTCCGCATAGGCTTGTTGCAAAATGAGTGTAATATCATTCCGCTTTGAAGGGCAAGTAAGTGCGGGACAAGTAAAGTGCCCCTATTTCCTTTGCCGTCGGCTTCAGCCGACGGGGAGAGAAGAAAAAAAAAAATACTGGGGCTTTAGCACCGCTCCCAGGCCCATTTTTTGTTTTGATGCCGATCTATCCCCGAAGGGAATAAACAAACATTGCCGTCGGCTTCAGCCGACGGGAAAGAAGCAAAAAAAATACTGGGGCTTTTGCCCCGCCACAAAACCGTTCCTACCCTATCAACGCGACTTGTGACGCCCTTCAACAAGCCCCTCGACAGGCGGTTCAACAGGCATTTCGACAAGCTCACCGCACCGCTCACCATAGCACTCAGGGCATCGCTCAGGGCAAGCGCTTGTCGAAGCAAGCATTCAACCCATGTTAGAGATTTTTCACCTCCGCCGCCACCTCCGTAATCATCGCCTTCGCATCGCCAAACAACATCGCATTCTTGGGATGATAAAACAGCGGATTCGGGATGCCCGCGTAGCCCGGACTCAGGCTGCGCTTGATGACTACCGTATTCTTGGCCGCCAACACATCCAGAATGGGCATCCCGTAAATCGGGCTGGAAGGATCGTCCTTGGCAGCAGGATTCACCACGTCGTTGGCACCCACAATGACCACCACATCCGTATTGGGGAAAGCCGCATTGGCCTCATCCAAATCCAGCAATTTGGGATACGGCACATCCGCCTCGGCCAGCAAGACGTTCATGTGGCCGGGCATCCTCCCGGCCACCGGGTGAATGGCATATTTGACATCTACACCATTTTCAGACAACAAGTCGTCCAACTCTTTCAACGCCTTTTGCGCCTGCGCGACTGCCAAGCCATAACCGGGCACAAAGATAACCGAGTTGGAATAGTACAGTTGAATGGCCAAGTCAGTCGGCCCGATTTGGCGCACGGTCTGCCCTTCGGTGGCGCCCGCCGCCGAAGCCGCACCGCCCCCAAAGCCGCCCAGAATCACATTGAAAAGCGACCGGTTCATCGCGTTGCACATCTGCACGGTCAGGATGGTGCCCGCCGCACCCACAAAGATACCGCCGACGATCATGGCCAAATTGCCGTAAATCAAACCCGCCGAGGCCGCACTCAAGCCGGTAAAGGAGTTGAGCAGGGAGATGACCACCGGCATATCCGCCCCGCCAATCGGCGCCACAAACGAAAATCCATATACCAAACTCAACAGCATCACCACCAGCGCCAGCGCCATAGAACCGCGCGTGCCTTGCATGTACAAGTACACCGCCGCAGCCAGCATGATCAGCAGCAAAACAAGGTTCACGGTATTCTGCCCTTTGAAGGTGACATTCTTGTCTTTAACCTTGCCGTCCAGCTTCAGATAAGCGAGCATACTACCGGTAAACGACACGCCCCCGATGATCAGGGCGGCCAGCGTCACCACCAGTCCGGTGCCGGCCATCGGCTTGCCGTCGTAGTAATGTTTCAGTTCAACCATTGCCAACAAGACAGCCGTGGCACCCCCGAAACCGTTGAAGATGGAGACCATCTGCGGCATGGCCGTCATCTTGACTTTGCGCGCTGCCACCCAGCCGATAGTGCTGCCCACCAAAGCGCCACCGACGATCCAGCCGTAATTGTTGTCGCCGTCAGGCAGACGGGCGATCAATGCGGCCAAGATACCCAGCCCCATGCCGATACCGGCTTCAATATTGCCGCGGCGGGCGGTGTCCGGCGAACCCAGCTTGCGCAGTCCCAGCACAATCAGCAGCGTACCTATTAAGTATATCAAATTCACGATCGTATCGAAGGCCATCATCTCCTCTTTTTCAACAGCGTAACTGTTTAGGTGCTCCTGTTTTTAGCGCAAAAACAGCGGGCACCCAAACAGTTATCCAATAGCTTTAGTCCGCCTTTTTCTTCTTTTTGAACATTTCGAGCATGCGATCAGTGACAGCAAATCCACCCATCACATTGATCATCCCCAGGACAATACCCAGAAAGCCAATGCCGAGCGTGAAATAGTCATCCGCTTTGGCTTCCCGCACCAGCAAGATGGCGCCGATGATCACAATCCCACTGACCGCATTGGCACCTGACATCAGTGGCGTATGCAGCACCGTCGGCACCTTGGAGATAATCTCGAATCCAAGGATGACCGCAAAGGCCAGGATATAAATCATGTACAGATTATCACGAAAGAAAGCCAGTAAGTCTTCCATCGGCGTAGCATTTTCAAGGAGTAATATAGGCTGACGAGATGATCTCGTCATCTGCATCCAGGCGCACCGCACCGTCCCGGACCACGTATTTCAGGAAATTGACGATATTGTTGCTGATGAGCGTACTGGCGTCCTGCGGCATTGTGTCGGGCAGGTTCGAATTGCCCACGATCAGGACACCGTTTTCCGTCTCAATGGTCTTGCCGTCTTCGGTCAGTTCCGTATTGCCGCCCGTGGAGGCTGCCAGGTCCACGATGACGGAGCCGCGCTTCATCTTGCGCACCGTCTCAGCCGTGACCAGGACAGGCGCCTTTCGCCCGCGCACCTGTGCGGTGGTGATGACCACATCGGCATTGGCGGCGCGCTTTTGAACTTCGGCGCGTTGCCGGCGCAGAAAGTCTTCGGTCTGCTCCACGGCATAGCCGCCGGCGGAGGCATCGTCTTTGGCGCCTTCCACTTCGACGAACTTAGCGCCCAGACTCAATACTTCCTCCTTTGCCGCCTTACGCACGTCAAAGGCCTCGACCACGGCGCCCAGGCGGCGCGCCGTGGCAATGGCTTGCAAGCCCGCTACGCCGGCACCCAATACCAGCACCTTGGCCGGTTTGACGCTGCCGGCGGCCGTTATCATCATCGGAAAGTAGCGCGGCAACAGGTCGGCAGCATGGATGACGGCCTTGTAACCCGCAATGGAAGCCATCGCCGACAGGATATCCATAGACTGAGCCAACGTCGTCCGCGGGATCATGTCAAAGCTAAATGCCCGCACCTTGTGCTTGCGCAGGACGTCCACTACCTCCGGATGGGCAAAGGGCGCAAACATAGCCATCGCAAAAGCCCCCTCTTTCATCTG
>JALVEF010000217.1 GCA_027031185.1 Saprospiraceae bacterium | reverse complement strand
ATGGATAGAAACCTGGAGCGCACCGCTGCCGACATTCTGAATCGGGAAACAGCTGCCCAACTGCAAGAAATCTTTGGCAGATACGGCGAAGTGCGCAATGCCAGGTCGCTGGCACGGGCCATCGTCGAGGCTCGCCGGGTTAACGACATCCGGACGGTACAGCGGTTTTTGGAAGTCATCGGCCCCTGGGTGCGTGGGGACAGGCACCGCTACTTGTCCCAAGTCTTTCAGGCCTTGCGCATCGCTGTCAACGATGAGATGGGCGCACTTCGAGATTTTCTGCACGATGCGGCAGAAGTTCTTCGCCCCGGTGGCCGTCTGGTGATCATCAGCTATCACTCCCTGGAAGACCGTATGGTCAAACATTTTATGAAAACAGGCAGTGTCACCGGTGTGCCCGAAAAAGACTTCTATGGGCGTGTCATCCGCCCTTTGAAAATGCTTTCCAAAAAACCCGTGCTTCCCTCCGCGGAAGAGATAGCCCAAAATCCCAGAGCGCGAAGCGCTAAAATGCGCTTTGCGGAAAAAATTGAAACAACAGCACACTCAGCCCATGGCGACCAAAGAAAATAAAAATCTGTTCGGCAAAATCAGATCCTGGCCACAGCTATTGACCTGGATCCTGATGAATATATATTTCGTCGGATTCCTGGTGTTTCTTGGGATTTTATACATATCTCTGGTGCGCCATGTTGAGGGTAGCATTTATAAGATTGGTAAGCTGAATGAAGAAGTAGAGCGCCTACGCTGGGAATATATGGGGCTGCAGTCGGAGCTAATGTATGAGCGCACACAGTCTCAGGTAGTTGAGAAAATGAAGAAAAAAGGCTTGTCGCCCGGCAAGCAGGGCCCCAAACGCATTATCGCATCCGATGACATAACCGATTTGGTCAAGCAGTGAAGTTTAAGATTCAAATATTAAAACGCGCTTATATCGGCACTTTGGTGGTCCTGGTCCTGGCCCTGACGATCATCAGCAGGCTTTATCAACTCTCTTTTTATCCCGAAAAAGAAGAGCTGTTTAAAAATGCCCCATGGGCTCAGAAAGATAATGTCTTCCGGGATAGTATTACAGTTATTCCCGGCCGGCGCGGCAATATCCTTTCACGCGACGGCGAGATCCTGGCGGCTTCCTCCACTTTGTTTGACCTGCGCATGGACTTCGCCACCGGTCACCTGGACTCCGTCACATTTCTCAATGCGTTGGATTCCATCTCGTATTATCTGGCCCGTGTACTAAAACATTCCAGATATACCCCGGGCGGTTGGCGCGAGGTGCTCCTCCGGGCCTACAGAAACCAAAATCGCTACTTCAAAATCGCAGATAACGTCTCGTATAGCGAATATTCAAAACTGCGCAAGCTGCCCGTATTCCGTCTCGGACGTTACAAGGGTGGTTTTATCGCCGAACCACAAACGAAGCGGGTGCATCCGTTTAAGATGCTGGCCCTGCGCACGCTCGGATACGTCAAAGATGGCGTGACCAAGGTAGGATTGGAAGGTACGTTTGACAAAGAGTTGTCTGCCAACGACACCGTTCGGGAGCGCTTTATCCAGACACCCAACGGGCCGATCCCGCTTCATGATCCCACCTCCATTATCTCCAAGGTAGGTATGGATGTGGTCACCACGTTGGACATCAATTTGCAAGATGTGGTGCACAATGCCTTGCTCCGGGCATTGCAATATCACGATGCCGACCGCGGTACGGCCATACTGATGGATACCAAGACGGGCGCCATTCGCGCCATCAGTAATCTCGGTAGAGTAAAAAACGGCTGGGCCGAAATTTACAACTATGCCGTAGGTCATGCCTCCGAACCGGGCTCCACCTTCAAGCTGGCTTCTATCATTGCCCTGCTCGAAGATGGTTATGTGGATTTGGATGATAGCCTGAATATCTACGGAGGTAAGCGCAAGTTTTACGATGAGGAAATGGTGGATGCCTCCTATCATGGTTTTGACCGTACCACTGTCCGGCACGCATTCGAGATATCTTCCAACGTGGGGATTGCCTCACTAGTGGACAGCTTTTACAACCATACGCCCAAAGGCCGGCGGCGCTTTGTCCGTCATCTGAAAGACCTGCACCTGCACCTGCCCACCGGAATTGAAATCAAAGGCGAGGCTTTGCCATTTATCAAAGACCCCGATGCATCCACGGACCAATGGAGTGGTATTACCCTGCCCTGGATGGCCATCGGTTATGAAGAAAAACTGACGCCGCTGCAGTTGCTCACTTTTTACAATGCCATTGCCAACGACGGTGTCCTGGTAAAGCCTTATTTGGTATCAGAGCTCCAAAAGTCGGGCCGTACCTACAAGCGTTTTAAGCCTACGATTATCAGCAGTCGCTTAGTCAGTAGCCGGACACTCAAAAAAGTCCATCAACTACTCGAAGGCGTCGTCCAAAACGGTACAGCCAAAAAGCTGCGCACCGACTTATACCGATTCGCTGGAAAGACGGGCACGGCACAGATGAACTACGCCCGACGCAATGGCCAACAGAAGTATCAGGCGTCTTTCGTTGGTTATTTTCCTGCGGAAAGGCCGCGCTATTCTTGTATCGTCGTCATTTACGGCCCCAAAACAAACGGCTATTATGGCTCTGCCGTCGCCGGTCCGGTGTTCCGGGAGATAGCGGACCACTGCTTTCAGCTGGATCCGGCCCTGCACTACCCGGTCAATGCATTGGTGGCCAAATTCGATGCCCGAAAACTTCCCGGCCCGCAGCCGGTCTTTGCCGATGATGCCCGTACCATGGCCGAATTTGCGGGCTTGCCATTGCAGGATGCGTATCAGGAAGCGATTTGGGCAGACTTAAAGCCCGTCGCGGTTTCCGATTCACTATTGCTCCGCCCCAGGCAGTTGGCAGATAACTCCGTGCCCGACGTGCGCGGGATGACGCTCAAAGATGCCTTGTACCTGCTCGAGAACCGCCGGCTCAAAGTACGATTTAAGGGCACCGGATATGTGGTGGCCCAGTCCATTCGACCGGGCACCGCCGCCAAAGGCCAAACCATTTTTATCAGATTGAAGTCGTGAAGTACTTGCAAGACATATTGACTGGCGTCGCGCTCACAAGCCGCATCCCGGCACAGGCAGTGCCGGTAGAGGGCTTGTGTTTTGACTCCCGGCAAGTGCGTCCCGGCTACGCTTTTGTGGCCATTCGCGGCACCCGGGCGGATGGTCATCAATTCATACCGCGCGCCATTGAAAATGGCGCAAACATTATCATCGGTGAAGTGCAGCCACCGGGGCTCCCCCCGCACGTGCATTGGGTCGGTGTGCCCGATGCCAGAAAGGCTCTGGCCCTGATGGCGGCCAATTTTTACGATCGTCCTTCCGAAAAACTGCAACTCATCGGTGTCACCGGTACCAACGGCAAGACCACCACTGTCACGCTCTTGTATCAACTGATGGCCGGTCTCGGTATCAAGGCCGGCTTGCTCTCCACTATCGAAAATAAAATAGCCTCGCATACGGTTTCTGCCACCCATACCACGCCTGACCCCGTTACGGTCAATCGCTTGCTGGCAGATATGGTGCAGGCGGGATGTGAATATGCTTTTATGGAGGTCAGTTCACACGCCATTGATCAGCACCGTATTGACGGCCTCCGCTTTGCAGGAGCGGTATTCACCAATTTGACACCGGAGCATCTGGACTACCACAAAGACATGAAGACCTACATGAAGGTCAAGAAATCGTTTTTTGACAGCTTGCCCGATGATGCTTTCGCTCTGGTGAACATAGATGACAAGCATGGGCCGGTAATGTGGCAAAATACTCGTGCCCGCCGGTTTGGCTTGTCGCTGCGGACAATGGCTGACTTCCATGCCAGGATACAGGCCAACGGCTTGGATGGGCTTCAAATGACCGTAGAGGGTATGGAAGTTCATGCCCGCCTGGTCGGTCGTTTTAATGCCTATAATTTGCTGACGGCCTATGCCGTGGCGCGCATACTGGGATTTGACGCCCGGCAAGTTTTGACAGTTCTCTCCAATGCGCCCGGCGCGCCCGGACGGTTCGAAACCATTCGCGATGCCCATAGTCACCGCATCGGAATTGTGGACTATGCACATACGCCGGATGCCTTGGTTAAAGTATTGGATACCATATTGGAATTGCGCCGGCCCGGATATCAAGTGGTGACAGTCGTTGGTTGTGGTGGGGACCGCGACAAGACCAAACGCCCGCTCATGGGGGCCATCGCCGCCGAAAAAAGTGACCAGGCCATATTCACTGAGGACAATCCACGAAACGAAGATCCCGACCGGATAATAGCTGAGATGCTGGGTGGGGTGCCGCCCGCCCAACGTGAAAAGGTCCTGACTATTCGCGACCGGCGCACGGCCATCCGGACGGCTTGTCGCCTGGGCGGAGACAAGGCCATCATACTGGTTGCCGGTAAAGGTCATGAGAAATACCAAATCGTCCGGGATCAAAAGATTCCTTTTGATGACAGAGAAGAGCTGATAAGAGAATTTGAGCGCACGATGAAAGCGACGAATTGATGCTGTACCATTTGTTTACATATCTCGATCGAGCCTATGACCTGCCCGGAGCGGGACTGTTTCACTTTATCTCGTTTCGTGCCAGTGTCGCGGTGATTTTGTCGCTTATCACCACGATTACCTTTGGCAATCGCATCATTGCTTATTTGCGTAAGATGCAGATAGGGGAGACCGTGCGCGAGCTCGGCCTGGAAGGTCAAAAAGAAAAAGAAGGTACTCCCACAATGGGTGGAATCATCATCTTACTGGGTATATTGGTGCCTGTCCTGTTGTTGTCGGATTTGACCAATGTCTATGTGCGCCTGTTGATTTTGGTGACGGTTTGGTTGGGGGGCATCGGCATGGTGGACGACTATATCAAGGTTTTCAAAAAGAACAAAAAGGGGCTGAGCTCCAAGGCCAAGTTGTTGGGCCAGGTTGGACTCGGCCTGATTGTCAGCCTGACCATGCTGATGAGTGACAAAGTAGTGGTCAGTCTAAACCCCGAGGTGGCCGCCCAACGGCACTATCCTGTCGTCCGCAAGATATACGCATCGGATGTGCATGGGGAGGGGCCGGACTACGTCTGGGCAAAGGCGCCGATCACCAATGTGCCCTTTCTGAAAAACTACTCCGTGGACTATTCGGCTTTGCTCGATTTTTTGCCTCGATCCAAAGCCGTCACCCTGGCGTGGATCATCTTTATCCCCCTGGCCATATTCATCGTCACCGGTGTATCCAATAGCACCAACCTGACCGACGGTCTGGATGGGCTGGCCACCGGCTTGACCGCCATTATCGCAGTGGTGATGGCCATTTTTGCTTATGTGGCCGGCAACAGAATTGCAGCCAACTATCTGCACATACTGCACTTGCCGGGCGTCTCCGAGTTGGTGATCTATGCCGCCGCTTTCTTCGGTGCTACGATCGGCTTCTTGTGGCACAACTCCTTCCCGGCATCGGTATTCATGGGGGATACGGGCAGCTTGATGCTTGGCGGTGTCATCGCAACGCTGAGCCTGGTGCTCCGCAAAGAATTGCTCTTGCCCATTCTGGCCGGCGTGATGATGGTGGAGACCCTGTCCGTGATGATTCAGGTGGCCTACTTCAAGTACACCAAAAAGAAATACGGGCAAGGGCGCCGCATATTCCGGATGAGTCCCTTGCACCACCATTTTCAATTGCTCGGCATACCGGAAACCAAAATCGTAACGCGATTTTGGATAGTGGGTATTCTGCTGGCCATTATGACCATCATGACGCTGAAGATAAGATAATGAAAGGAGTCAAAAACATATTCTTGACGCTGAAAGGTGACCGTGTGATCTGGGCGATTATGATCCTCCTGGCTTTTTGGTCTCTTTTAGTGGTGTATAGTTCTACCGTCGAACTGGCCTACCGCTTCAAAGGAGGCAAGACAATGTTTTTTCTGTTCAAACAGTTGGCTTTCCTTATCGCCGGGTTTTTGATTGCCTATGTGGCCTATCGCCTGCCGCAAAAATTTTATCTGCGTGTGGCTCTCCCGGCGTATGTGCTGAGTATTGTCCTGTTGATTATCACGCCGATAGCTGGTGTATCCATAAACTCAGCCCAGCGGTGGTTGAATATCCCCATGGTCGGTTCTTTTCAACCGTCGGAATTTGCCAAGATCGGTATTATCATCTATTTGGCGAAGGTACTGACAGCCCACCAGGAGAACATAAAGGATTTACAAAAAGGCTTTATAAGGATTATTGTGCCGGTGTTGACCGTTTGCTTCTTGATAGCGCCTACAGACTTGTCCTCGGCGGTCATAATCTTTTTGACCGCCTTGTATATGATGTTTGTGGGTAGGGTTCGGATCGGACATATACTGGGTATGATTATGGGGGGGCTGTCGGTCTTTAGCCTGTTAGTGATTATAGGGCAGCAATTCAATAATTTTGTAAGAGTCGAGACTTGGCAGTCTAGATGGAGTAGTTTTCTCTCTGAGGAAATACCATATCAGGCCCAACAGGCACAAATCGCCATCGCACATGGCGGCTTGTGTGGCAAAGGGCCGGGGCACAGTTTGCAGTCCTTTTATCTGCCGTCGGCGTTTTCGGATTTTGCCTTTGCGATTATCACCGAAGAATATGGCTTTATCGGTGGCTTGATAGTCATCTTGCTCTATGTGGCTTTGATGGTCCGTGTGACGGGCTTAGCCAGCCGGGAAGAGTCCAGGACTTTCGAGTCACTGTTGATGATAGGACCGGCCTCGCTCATCGTCTTGCAAGCTATGGCCAATATAGCCGTCAATGTGGGCTTGCTGCCGGTGACCGGATTGCCGTTGCCCCTGATCAGCTTGGGGGGAAGTTCCATTTTGGTCACCAGTATGGCCTTTGGGATCATACTGAGTGTGAGCCGCCGCATTCAGAATCTGAAAGCGGCCCACGCCGCAGCATCATGAGAGTGTTGCTGTCGGGAGGTGGGACGGGAGGCCATGTTTTTCCGGCTATTGCGATAGCCAAGGCATTGAAAAAGTTCGATGCCGGAATTGAAATACTTTTTGTGGGCGCGGAGGGCAAAATGGAAATGCAGGCCGTGCCCAAAGCGGGCTTTGACATTGTGGCACTGCCGGTGCGTGGTTTTCAGCGCCGGCTGACCTGGCGCAATCTGGACACCATCCGCCGCCTGCTGTATTCCTTGCGCCGGGTACGGCGCATTCTAAAGGATTTCCGGCCCGACGTGGTCGTCGGTACGGGTGGTTATGCCAGCGCGCCGGCTCTGAAAGTCGCCCAACGCCTGGGCATCCCTACGGTCGTACAGGAGCAAAACTCCTATGCGGGGGTGACCAACAAACTGCTTGGTAGGCGGGCGCAGGCCATTTGCGTCGCTTATGAGGGCATGGACCGGTTTTTCCCAAAGGAAAAAATTGTCCTGACCGGCAATCCGGTGCGTGCGGACCTGACCAAGGACGTAAATACCACGGCGGCTTATGCCCATTTTGACCTGGATCCCGGTCGCAAAACGGTTCTGGTCATGGGCGGGAGTCTGGGGGCACGTACGATCAACGAAGCCATCGAAGCGGCAGCCCCGCATATCGCACGCGAAGAAGACGTGCAGGTGCTCTGGCAAATGGGGCGACTCTACCGGGAGCGCTTTGTGCAGGGCCGGGCGGCAAAGTTGGACCGGGTGCGCCCGCTGACCTTTATTGACCGCATGGATTATGCCTATCGCGTCGCCGATGTGGCGGTGTGCCGGGCGGGCGCCCTGACGCTTTCCGAGCTCATGGTGACCGGTGTGCCTGCCGTCCTGGTACCTTCGCCCAATGTGGCCGAAGACCACCAAACCAAAAATGCACGTACGCTGGTGAGCCATGATGCCGCCGCGTGGGTGCCGGATCAACAAGCCCGCGAGCACGTCTGGGACGAAGCGCTCCGCCTCCTGCGGGACGATGAAACCCGGCACCGTATGAGCAAAAATTTACTGGCGATGGCCAAGAAAGATGCGGCAGATGCCATCGCACGTGTGATTATAAAACTTGCCAGGCAAGAATGAATTATTTGACGAAAATATCCGATTCGCTGCGCAACAGCTACTGGCTGTTGAGTGTCGGCTTTGTGGTCGTACTCGGTATCGCCGCCGCACACCACAGGGCACGCACCCGTTTGTCCGAATGGGTCATCCGGATACAGCCCATCGGCAAAGAGGATCGTCGCCTTATCGTTGCCGAAGATGTCAAAGCACTCTTGCAAAAGAGCTTTATCGAAGATATCAATACATTAGATATTTCCCAAATCAAAACGCAGCGCATCGAAGCTGTACTGGAAAGGCATCCTTTTGTCGAAAATGCCGAGGTGTGGATTGATGCCAACAATGCCTTGCACATTTATATCCACCAGCGCGAACCTATTCTCCGCATTATTGACAACAACGGACTCAACTATTACCTGGATGCTTGGGGACATCGCATGCCGGTATCTTCCAACGCTACGGCACGCGTACCTGTCGCCACCGGTGAGCTACCGCCTTTCTTTGAAGAGTTTGTTCGGACTGACAATCGCCTCAGGCAGGTATTCGAAGTGGCGCGCATGATACGAGCCAATGCCACACTGCGGGCTTTGGTAGCTCAAATTGATGTCCTCAAAAACGGCGACATCGTCCTGATACCCGAGATCGGACACTTCCGCATCGTCTTGGGTGATGCATCCGATTTGAAAGACAAATTCGCCAGACTGCTCATTTTTCTCCGCGAGGGCCTGCCCTACGAAGGGTGGAGAAAATATCGAGAAATAAACCTGAAATTCACTAACCAGGTGGTTTGCACACGGCGTTGAGCCGGCCACCATAAACACTGTATCTATGGAAAATACCACTGCCATCCAAACCACCCCGAAACCAACCACCAAACCGATTACCGTCGCACTGGACATCGGCACCACAAAGATCTGTGCGATCGCAGGCCGCCTGGACGAGTTTGGTAAACTCGAAGTCCTGGGCATTGGCAAGGTCGTTTCGACCGGTGTCAACAGAGGCGTTATCTCTAATATTGACAAGACGGTCCGCGCCATCCGCGAGGCCGTCGATACTGCCGAAAAAGCCGCCGGCGTCAAGTTTCGCAATGTGCACGTCGGCATCGCCGGCCAGCATATCAAAAGCCGGCAGCACCGTGGTATCCTGACGCGCGACAACAATCAGGACGAGATTAGTCAAAAAGACATTGACAAGCTGATAGCCGACATGCATTTGCTGGTATTACCGCCCGGAGACAAAATCCTGCATGTGATTCCTCAGGAATATACAGTGGACTACGAGCAGGGGATTACCGACCCCATCGGTATGTCCGGTGTACGGCTGGAGGCTAATTTTCACATCATTACAGGCCAGGCCTCCGCTTCCGCCAACATTGTCCGTTGTGTGGAGCGGGCCGGTCTGAAAGTGCTGGACCTGACCTTGGAGCCTATCGCCTCTGCACATGCCGTGCTCTCCGATGAAGAGAAAGAAGCCGGGGTAGCTTTGGTGGACATCGGCGGTGGCACCACCGACCTGAGTATCTTCAAGGACGGTATCATCCGCCACACTGCCGTCATCCCGTTTGGTGGCAATGTCATCACCAGCGACATCGCCGAAGGATGCCATGTCACCAAGAAAAATGCCGAAAAACTCAAAGTGAAATTTGGCTCCGCCCTCGCCGCTGAGATTCACGAAAACAGAATCATCTCTATCAACGGCATTAATGACCGGGGACACAAAGAAATTTCCGAGCGCAATCTCGCCTTGATCATTCAGGCCCGTGTCGAGGAAATCTTCGACTATGTCCTCTGGGAAATCAAAAAGAGCAATTTCGCCGACAAGCTTATTGCCGGTATCGTCGTCACCGGTGGCGGTGCGTTGCTCAGGGATATTGACAAACTTATCGAGTATCATTTGCACTATCCCTGCCGTGTCGGACTGCCGCGAGAGCGATTTGCTCACGGATATAGTGAAAGCCTGGCTAACCCCATCTTCTCCACAGCAGTCGGTCTGCTCCTGCATGGCATTCAGCAGGCGGACAAGCATGTCCCGGCAGAAGAAGAGACCGTCCAAGCACATACCGAAACCTCTAAAAAGGCCAATCTGCTGGAAAAACTATTCCAGGGAGCCAAGCGCTTCTTTGAAATTGAAGATGACCTCAACGTCTAACACCTCCGAACAAATCTTGCCGCAACGAAACACATTTGTTCAACCATTTAACTCACTAACATCATGAAGTTCGAAATTCCCAAGCAAGAAAAGTCCATCATCAAGGTCATTGGCGTCGGTGGCGGTGGTGGCAATGCTGTCAACTACATGTTCAAGCAAGGTATTGTCGGTGTGGATTTTATCGTCTGCAATACCGACGCCCAAGTACTTGAAACCAGCCCGGTCCCCAACAAAATCCAGCTCGGCCCGTCACTGACCGAAGGCCGCGGCGCCGGGTCCAAACCCGAAGTCGGCAAACAGGCTTGTCTCGAGTCCATCGAAGAAGTCAAGCAATATCTGGCTGACAACACCAAGATGCTGTTTATCACGGCGGGCATGGGTGGCGGTACGGGTACCGGAGCCGCTCCCGTCATCGCCAAGGCAGCTCGCGAAATGGATATTCTTACCGTTGGAATCGTCACCGTTCCGTTCCAGTTTGAAGGCGGCCGCCGCAAAAAGTACGCGATCGAAGGGCTCAAAGAACTCCGGGAAAATGTGGATACGCTTGTCGTCATTTCCAATGACAAGCTCATGGAGATCTATCCCGATCTCGGTATCAATGAAGCCTTTGCCAAGGCGGACAACATTCTCACAACGGCAGCAAAAGGCATTGCCGAAATCATTACCATCCCCGGCTATGTCAATGTGGACTTCGAAGATGTCAATACCGTCATGCGCAATAGTGGCAAGGCGGTCATGGGTACCGGCAAGGCCGAAGGTGATAACCGCGCTTTGGCCGCCATTGATGCGGCACTCAATTCGCCGTTGCTGGAAGAAAACAATATCCAGGGAGCGACAAACATACTGATGCAGATCTCCTATGGCCGCAAGGAAGCTACCATGCTCGAAATCAAGCAAATCACTGATTTCATCAGCAAAGAAGTCGGTCAGGACACCAATGTCATCTGGGGCAACTGCCACGATCCCAATCTCCGGGATGAGTTGGCCATTACCATCATCGCTACCGGTTTTGAATATGCATCTCAGCTGACACATCATGCCGGCGCAGCACCTAAGGTCGTTCGCTTGGACGACGCCGAAGACGATGGCGATGCGCTCGCTTTGGGCAAGACAGACCAGCGTACCTTCGAGTTTGATGCGCCCACACCCAGCTATCTGGCTGATACCTTGATGCCCGATGAAATGGAGCTAGAGATGCGGCGCAAGCGTGCCGAGCAAGAGCGTCAGCGCAAAGCGGCTTTACTCAAACAAAACAACCCGGCCAAGCTCCATTCGTCCCAAACGCTCAACGAGCTGGAAAAGACTCCCGCTTTCAAGCGGCGTAGGATGCTCCTGGACGAGATTGATCTTGACGGAGACCAGGACTCCGGCTGGTCCGTCTCTCAGGACAACAAACTGGACACGCATTCCGGTAATTCCTTTATCCACAAAAACGTGGATTGACTGGTGCACTGCTGGCCCGGCACAGGGGTGGGGCCGGTACAAGAAGTTGGAAGCGTCCTCGCAATGGGTGATTTGTTAGTGAAGTGAATGGTTAGTGATTTGCGGACGCTACGAAAGGCCGGGCATACGCCCGGCCTTGTTTAATTAAAAATTAAGAATTAAAAATTAAAAATAACGAATTGGGAGCCCACGGGGGCTGCCGCAGGCAGCCACCCGTGTCGCTACTCCATCCCGCACCGCTAAACCGTCCCGCACTTACTTTCCCCAAAAGCGAAGCAAATAGCGCGCATCTTGCAAAAAGCATAAGCGGAAAGGGGCAAAGCCAAAATCAAGCAAAGCAAGTTAGTGCGGGGCCGCTAAACCGTCCCGCACTTACTTGCCCCAAGAGCGGAGCAAATAACGCACTTCAAGCAAAAAGCCTATGCGGAAGGACCAAAGCCAAAGACAGGCAAAGCAAGTTAGTGCGGGGTCGCTAAACCGCTAAACCGCTATACCG
>JALVEF010000216.1 GCA_027031185.1 Saprospiraceae bacterium | reverse complement strand
GTGTAAGATGCTGGTAAGTATGGGTGCCCACATTGAGGGCATCGGCTCCAATATGCTCAAAGTCAGGGGAACGGATACCCTGGGGGGCGCCACGCACCGCCTGCTCGCTGACATGATCGAAGTCGGCAGTTTCATCGGGATGGCAGCGCTGACACAGTCCGACCTCGTGATAAAGGACGCCGATGTCGCCCACCTGGGGATCATCCCATCGGTTTTTCGCAAATTCGGAGTCAAGCTACGCATAAAAGGAAACGACATCCACGTACCGGCCCAAAAGCATTACCGCATCCGCAGCTTTGCCGATGGCTCCGTCCTGACCGTCTATGATGCCCCCTGGCCCGGACTGACGCCCGACCTGATGTCCATCCTACTGGTCATGGCCACCCAGGCAGATGGCAGTGTACTCATCCATCAAAAAATGTTTGAAAGTCGCCTGTTTTTCGTGGACAAGCTGATAGACATGGGTGCCAAAATCATCCTGTGCGACCCGCACCGCGCCACCGTCATCGGCATCAATCGCAAGTACAAATTGCGCGGCATCCACATGGTATCTCCGGATATACGCGCCGGCATCGCCCTGCTGATGGCGGCCATGTCGGCAGAAGGCACGAGTGTCATCAAAAACATCCACCAGATAGACCGCGGCTACCAAAATATCGAAGCGAGGCTAAACGCCATCGGCGCCCGCATCACCAGAAAGTAAGCGGCAGCCTACCCGTGCCGCGCGGCGATCTGCTCCAATACCTGACGGGCCGCTACCGGTATCTTGGTGCCCGGCCCGAAGATGCCGGCCACGCCCTTGCTGTACAAAAATTCATGGTCCGGCTCCGGGATGATGCCACCGACAACGACCAGAATATCATCCCGTCCGATCGCTTTGAGCGCCTCGATGGTCTCGGGGACCAACGTTTTGTGGCCGGCAGCCAGCGACGAGATGCCGATGACGTGCACGTCGTTTTCGGCGGCCTGGCGCGCCGCTTCTTCCGGCGTCTGAAACAAGGGGCCGATATCCACATCAAAGCCCAAGTCGGCAAACGCCGTAGCGATGACGCGCGCACCCCTGTCGTGGCCGTCCTGCCCCAGCTTGGCAATCAGGATGCGGGGGCGGCGGCCCTCCCGCTTTTCAAAGTCTTTGACCATTTGATGTACCTGGTCAAATAATTCATTGTGCCCCATAGCTCTTGAATAAACACCCGAAACGGTTTGATTGGATGCCACGAAGCGCCCAAAGTGCTTCTCCATGGCGCTACTGATCTCACCCAGTGTGGCACGCGCCCGTGCGGCTTCGATGGCCGCTTCGAGCAAGTTGCCGTCTCCCGTGCGGGCGACATCTTCCAGTCGCCGGAGCGCCGCGCGGACCTTTTCCGGGTCGCGCTTTTGCCTGACCTCGCGGATGCGGCGGATTTGCGCTTCGCGGACAGCGGTATTGTCAATTTGCAATATATCAATGTCCGCTTCCTCATCGGGCGGGAAAACATTGACACCGACGATGCGCGCCTTACCGGAGTCAATATCCGCCTGTTTTTTGGCGGCGGCTTCCTCGATGCGCATTTTGGGGATACCGGCTTCAATGGCTTTGGCCATGCCGCCGAGCGCCTCGACTTCTTCGATGAGTTGGTGGGCGCGTGCGACAAGTTGATCGGTCAGGTACTCCACATAATATGACCCCGCCCACGGGTCCACGGCCTGTGTCATGCCGGCATCGGATTGCAGAAGCAGTTGCGTATCGCGCGCAATCTTGGCGGAAAAGTCCGTCGGCAATGCGATGGCTTCATCCAGGGCATTGGTATGTAGGCTTTGTGTGCCGCCAAAGGTCGCTGCCAGGGCTTCGATGGTGGTCCGCGCGATATTGTTGAACGGATCCTGAGCCGTCAGGCTATAGCCCGATGTCTGACAGTGCGTGCGCAGCGACATGGACTTGGGGTTGGCAGGATTAAATTGCCTGACGATCTTGGCCCAGAGCAAACGGCCGGCCCGCATCTTGGCAATTTCCATGAAGAAGTTCATCCCGATCCCCCAGAAGAAAGAGAGCCGCGGCGCGAAGTCATCAATGGCGAGGCCGGCTTTCAGTCCTGTGCGGATGTATTCCAGGCCATCGGCGAGCGTATAGGCCAATTCAATATCAGCGGGTGCGCCCGCCTCGTGGATGTGATAGCCGCTGATACTGATGGAGTTGAAGCCGGGCATGTGGGCAGCGGTGTATTTGAAGATGTCACCGATGATGCGCATGGACGGAGCGGGCGGGTAGATATAGGTGTTGCGCACCATAAACTCTTTGAGAATATCATTTTGGATAGTGCCGGTGAGCTTTTCCGGGGGGACGCCGGTCTCTTCCGCCGCCACGATAAAGAAGGCCATAACGGGAATGACGGCGCCGTTCATAGTCATGGAGACAGACATTTTGTCCAGCGGAATACCGTCAAAGAGTATTTTCATATCCTCCACGGTATCAATGGCTACACCGGCTTTGCCGACATCTCCTACTACGCGCGGATGATCGGAATCGTACCCGCGATGGGTAGCCAGGTCAAAAGCGACGGATAGTCCCTTCTGACCGGCGGCCAGGTTGCGGCGATAGAAAGCATTGCTCTCTTCGGCGGTCGAGAAGCCCGCATACTGACGAATCGTCCAAGGCCGTCCCACATACATGGTCGCATAAGGACCGCCGAGATACGGGGGAATGCCGGCCACAAAGCCAATGTGCCCGATGTGCTCCAAATCTTTGGAATCATATTGCGGCCGGATAGGTATTTGCTCCGGCGTCATCCACCGCGGCTGTGCCTTTGCCGTTATCTTGTGGTGCTTCATCCCGCTCCGTTAAACTGATGTAACTGATTAGTACAAAGATAGGGCTTTTGCGCTTGCGGAATGCGGGCGGGCGGGCGCATTCCGCAAGCGCGTTCATATCGTAAAATCCAGCAAGCGTTGTTTGATCAAAGTATCAAAGCGTGGCTGCTCGTCAAACAGAAACTGCACTTCGACCGGTAATAGAAAGAAGGGGAGCCGTCTTTCGACGACTAAATTTCGGTGTGCATCCAAGCGTACGGCATCCTTTTCTGTGGTGATAATTACTTTGCGGGAGCCCGGCACATTGGCAAACATCTTGGCAATGTCTTCTATCTCTCCGGCGGTATAGGGATGATGGTCCGGATAGTCGGCAATAAAGACTTCTCCCGCGACAGATTTGAGATAAGAGACGAGATAGTCCGCACTGGCCAGGCCACTGACCAGGAGGATATTGACATCTTTGGTTAAGTGCAGGCGTTGTCTGCTGTCGTACATAAAATAAGGCGTACCGTACCGGTAGCGCGAAAAGAAGACCTGCTGATGCGGTTGCGGTGCAATTTGGTTGAGTATGGCATCCCGCCGGGTTTCGGACAGGTCCGCCGGGCACTTGGTCACCACAATCACATCGGCGCGGGACGCGCCGGATCTCCACTCTCTCAAATTGCCGGCAGGCAGGAGATAGTCCTTGAAGTAGGGATCGGAATAGGCGGTGAGCAGCATAGACAAGTAGGGCTTGACGGACAAGTGCTGCAAGCCGTCATCCATTATGATGACTTGCAAGTCGGGCCGGTGCCCCATCAGCCGTGGGATAGCGGTGACGCGGTCTTCGCCTACGGCTACCGTCACATCCGGAAACTTGCGCTTGAATTGCAGCGGCTCATCGCCGGCAGTCAACGCGCTGTCGGTTGCATTGACAATCCGGAAGCCGGAAGTCTTGCGGCCATAGCCGCGACTCAGCGTACCCACGTTGATATAGGGATCGAGCAGGCGGATGAGATACTCGACGTGGGGCGTCTTACCGGTGCCACCGACGGCGAGATTGCCGACCACAATCACGGGCACATCAAAGCGCACCGGCTTGTAGAGTCCGGACTCGTACAAGAAGTTGCGCACGAAGACACCTATACCGTAGAGCAAGGCCAACGGGGCGAGCAAAAGACGAACAAGTGGAAGGCGCCGCATAGCGGTCAGGCTTGGGCTTCCTCGCCGGTCACCATAAAGCGAAATCCGACGCCGCGCACGTTTTCAATTTTGATGCGGGGATCGGCCTTGAGATATTTGCGCAGGCGAGTGATGAATACGTCCATACTTCGTCCGAGGAAGTAATCGTCCTTGCCCCAGAGTGCCAGCAAGATATCCGAGCGCTTGACGAGTTGGTTGCGGTGCTTGGAAAAGAACAAGAGCATATCGGCCTCCTTTTGGGTCAAAGGAATGGTCTCCTGCCCATGCTTGAGGAGCAACCCGTCATAGTCGAAGCGATAGTCGCCGATGGTGATGATCTCGTTTTGCCCCTGCAATACCGGGCTTTTGGAGCGGCGGAGAAATATCTCAATTTTGAGCAGCAGTTCCTCCATGCTAAAAGGCTTGGTGATATAGTCGTCGCCGCCGATGCGGAGACCGTGCAGCTTGTCATCCTTGAGCGATTTGGCAGTCAGGAAGATGATAGGGATGAGTACATTCTTTTCCCGGATTTTTTTGGCCACTTCGAAGCCATCAATCTCGGGGAGCATCACGTCCAGAATAGCCAGGTCAAATTTTCCTTTCTTAAAAGCCCGCAAGGCTTCACGACCGTCTTTGGCAAAGGTAATTTTGTAGCCGGCCAATTCGAGATTGTCCTTGGTGACAAAGCCCAGCGCTTCGTCATCCTCGACGTACAGGATATGTGCTTTGTTTTTTTTCTCGCCCATTTGTCAGGTATTTGCGGCGAAAGTACGCATTTGGGCGAAAAAATGGACACTGTAATGCATAAATCGGTACTATCACGTGGTAATTGGCGCCTTTGCCGGAGGCAAACGAAGCGGTCCATTTTTTTGGGATTAACATTGCACCAACAAAGTATATGTGCAGCATCCGGTATATTTGCGCAAAATGATAATTATGCGAGCGACCATTCTTTTGTTTTCCCTGCTATTGTTGGCGTCCTGTGATCCGAAGGACGTCCAAAAGACAATGGAAATACTGACCGCATCATCGGATATCACGGCCGATGAAGCCGGTGCCGGTCTGAAAGAGGCCCTCAATCTGGGGATCACCCACGGAGTCAGTCTCTTGTCCGCCAAAGACGGCTTTTACAAGTCCTCTTACAAAATCCTGTTGCCGCCGGAGGCGCGCAAGGTGACGGCCAAGTTGCGCAATGTGCCCGGCTTCACCCAAGTGGAGGACATCATTTTGGAGAAAATCAACCGCGGTGCCGAGGACGCCGTCAAGCGGGCCAAGCCGATCTTTGTGGATGCCATCAAGCAGATGACCTTCCGGGATGCCTTTGACATTTTGATGGGTGCCGATGATGCAGCCACAAAATACCTGCGCCGGACCACCTATGACCGGCTATACAAGGAATTCAATCCGGTCATTGTCCAGTCCCTGGATAAGTTTCAGGCGCGCAAGTACTGGGCCGATGCGGTCAATGCGTACAACAAAATCCCCTTGGTAGAAAAGGCCAATCCCGACTTGGACGACTATGTCACGCGGCAAGCGCTGGAAGCCGTGTTTACGATGGTACGCAAGGAAGAATATGCCATCCGTAAGGACAAGACCAAGCGGGTGACTGACTTGCTCCGCCGGGTCTTTGCCAAACAAGACAAGCGCTAACCGGCCCAAACCACACAGGCGCGAAGCGGCTGTAAACGCTATCTTCCCTTTGGCTGCGCCCTTATGGGGGCATCCGGGTGATGACCTTCCCTGCGCATGAGAGAAAAAAAGTTTGCGGCGTGACCGCCGCGAGGTGGCGGTTGAGTGACTTTCCGGAAAGGACGAAACGCGACACAAGTGCTTCGGTAGTGTCCCAACTGTTCAATGTCTCAAACTACACCGCGGCGGGTACATATTATCACCGGGGAGTTATTATCTTTGTCACCAGATGACAAGTTCAAATCGCAAGCAAGATGTCTATCACCGCATAGAAACCGGCCGCACCACCGGGAGAGCATCCTTTGCCATGTTGATAGATCCGGACAAACTGCCCCCGGATGAAATACCGCAGATCGCCATCCTCGCGAGCCGTGCCGGTGTGGATTATTTTTTCGTGGGAGGCAGTCTGATGATGACGGACCGGATGGACGCTTGTTTGCGCGGGATAAAAGCGGTCTGCGACATCCCTACGGTGTTGTTTCCCGGCAGTCCCGTACAATTGAGCGAAGAGGCCGATGCCCTGCTCTTCCTGAGTCTGATTTCCGGTCGCAATCCGGACTTGCTGATTGGTCAGCATGTCATCACCGCGCCGGCGCTGATGCGCAGCTCGCTGGAAATTCTGCCTACGGGCTACCTCCTGGTGGACGGTGGCAAGCCCACTACGGTAAGCTATATCAGCAACACCCAACCCATTCCGGCTGACAAGCCGGAAATCACCGTGGCCACTGCCATGGCGGGACAGTTGTTGGGGCTCCAATTGATTTACCTGGATGCCGGCAGCGGTGCCAGGCACCCGGTGCCTCCGGAAATGATCCGCCGGGTACGCAAGGCCATAGACCTTCCGCTCATAGTCGGCGGGGGTATCCGGACGCCGGAGGAGGCCGAGGCGGTCGCCAGAGCCGGGGCCGATGTGATCGTAGTGGGCAACCGGCTGGAGTCCGACCCGGAACTGGTATTGGATTTGGTGCGCCGCGTCCATACGGCACAAAAGACCTGAATCTCCGCTAAACCGCCATTTCATGCATATCGGCTTTGATGCCAAACGCCTTTTTCACAATCGCACGGGCTTGGGCAACTATGGCCGTACCCTGGTGGGTAATTTGCTCACCTACGCACCGGCGCATCGCTACTATCTCTATACGCCATCGCGCCCTGTGCCATCTCCGGCAGATGAATTGGCAGCGAGGGATGGGATTACGGTGCGCCAAGCCAGGCGCTGGGGTGCCTTGTGGCGCAGCTTCCTGGTGGGAAACCAATTAAAAAAAGACGGAATTGCCATTTATCATGGGCTGAGTCATGAAATTCCGCTACACCTGCCGCCCGGCGTGCGAAGCCTTGTCACCATCCATGATCTGATATTTGAGAAGTTTCCCCACCTGTATCCATTGGTTGACCGCCGGATATACCGGCAAAAATTTCGCTATGCCTGCCGCCATGCCGACCATATCATTGCCATCAGTGACAATACCAAACGGGACATCATCGAACTGTATGGGATAGCTCCGGAGAAGGTATCGGTGATCTATCAGGCTTGTCACCCCCGGTATTACGTTTCCGGTGCACCGGACCAAATGCCACCCTTGCCTGCAGGCCTACCCCCGCAATACATGCTGTACGTCGGCAGCCTGGAGCCGCGAAAAAATATCGGCGCCATCCTATCGGCTATGGCACGACTGTCCCCGGATATCCGCCTTCCCCTGGTCGCCGTGGGACGAGACAGCCGATACCGGAAAAAACTGGTGGAGCAAGCGGAAAAACTCCGGATCAGCAAGGAAGTCATCTGGCTGACGAATGTCACGGACGACGCCGTATTGCAACGGCTCTACCTGAACGCACAAGTGTTGGTCTATCCATCGCGATACGAGGGCTTTGGGCTCCCGGTCGCCGAGGCCTTATTGTCCCGGACACCGGTGGTCACCTCCAGCACAAGTGCGCTTCCCGAGGCGGGCGGCCCTGACAGTCTGTATGTGGATCCCGGCGACACCAACCAACTCGCAGCCGCCATAGAGCGGGCGCTGACAGATACGGAACTGCGCCAACGGATGATCGAAAAGGGATTCGTCTATGCGAAGCGGAGATTTGATCCCCAATCGCTCACCTCACGATTGACGGCCTTGTACCGCCGTGTTCGCGGTGATTAAAATCACCGTACTACATCCGGTGTAAGGCAGCAAAACGGGCGATGGAAGGATATATAAAAAAAAGCCATATTTTTTTGGGATAACATCCTGAAGCCGGCATCGCCCGACAATACGAAGCACGGGAGCAGCGTTTGGCATACGCTACCATTTTCCAGCGCAGAGCAAGTACCTTGTGGCTTTGTTTTTGCGGTAAA
This sequence comes from Saprospiraceae bacterium, assembly GCA_027031185.1. GTDB lineage: Bacteria > Bacteroidota > Bacteroidia > Chitinophagales > Saprospiraceae > HyVt-613. The sequence continues at coordinate 4,110 of JALVEF010000216.1, read as the reverse complement.
GAGCCGCCAGCCGATTTGTCAAAAGATGAGCAAAATAATGGCTAATTTTGTCGTCCGCTCTGGCAAAAGCGAAGGGAAAACGTAACAGTTTAGGCCCCTTGTTTTTGTGCTAAAAACAGGAGTACCTAAATTACGTAACTGTTTAGGGCCCTGCTGTTTTTGTGCTAAGATGCCCTTTTAGCGCCTGCCTTTGGTAAAATTTTTCACGTAGCGCTCTACGTATCAAAAATTTCACCTTCGGCATCCAAAAAACGCCTATTTTATCCCAAAATGCAGGAGCACCTAAACAGTTACAAAGTAACAGAAAAACGAAACTTAATGCATTACTCAAGAATCGCTTACACTCTCCTGTTTTCGATCTTGTCAATAGCAGCAGCAAATGGTCAAAATCCCCTGCCAGTTGTTAGCAAGGGACCGGCCACCGCCGCGCGTGCTGCCTGTTCAGATCAGTTTGCGGGCAATGTAAACTTCGCCAATTTCATCGGGCAGAGCAATGATATCTGGAACACAGGCGCGCCATCGCCGGATACCATCTTTTTGTGCGCCGATGATCATTTTGACCTGGCTATTACGGGCCAGAACCTGACCGGCGATCCGGATATGAGCACGCCGGCCGGCGTGGGCTATGCACTGTACAACTGCCCGCCGACTATTTCGGGGCCGGACAAGGCGACCGTGGGAGGCGACTGCCACTACATGGGGGCCACAGACTTTTTGGTCTCTACGGGCGGTGTGACCACCGGTATCCAGACGTTTACGAATACGGGCAATTTGCAGGGTCTGCTCAACAGCGGCAATCCCGTCTGTGTATGGTTTGCGCCCATCACCTTTGATGCACTCAACGGCAACACAGCAGTGTATGAAAACGGCGGCCCTTGCGTCAACGTCAATGTCAGTGACGCCTTTCCGGTAGTCTATCTCAACCAAATTCAAATTTCGGATATCCAAAACACCATCGGGGGATTCGGCTGCAAGGGCTCTTTTATTGTGCAAGGAGGCCTTCCGGAATACATCAGTGGAGAACACTACCAAATAGACATTTCACTTGTATCGGATCCTTCGGTCAAGGCTATTTTGCTCAAAGACAGTTATTCTGACGGCGACTTGGTGCGATTCCAGGTCAATACGGCCGGCCTGTACAATATCAGGGTCCGTGATGGAAAGAGCTGTGATGCGACTGCCACGGTAAATATGCCGGGATGTCCCACCATCAGCCTGGATTTGCCGGATACGACGGGACAACAAGGTACCAAAATATGCGTGCCACTCACCGCCGGCAACTTCACGGATATCAACGGACTGGAGTTTACCATTAACTGGGATTCGACTGTGCTTTCATTTTCGAATATTACTTCCAGCTTGCCCGATTTTGATGTTTCCAGTTACAATCAACTCAATGGTGGGCAAGTCGTCGTCGTATGGCTCACTTTCTCCGGAGTCAACATTCCGGATGGAGACCCGGTCATGGAAATATGCTTCGACCTGACGGGGCCGCCCGGAGGCAGCACTCCGATATGGCTTGGTCCCAACGTCAACGGCATTGCCATCAGCGATATCAACGGCAATCAGTATGGCCTGCTGGATAAGCCGGGCTCCATAGCCATTGTCAATCCCAATGCACTATCCGTCACATTGGATTCGACAGCCGCTTTGTGTGCGGGCGATGCCACCGGCAGTATAGATATTACCGTGGGTGCCGGCGCCGCCTTCCCCATCAGTGTGGATTATGACAACAACGGCGGCAATCCGATGGGCACCGTCAACATCACCACAGCAGGGCAGATGACCACTATCAACAACCTGACCGCCGGCACTTACAATCTCCACTTTACCGACAACAATGGCGGTGTTCTGGATACGACCATTCAGGTGCTCGACGGCAAGACGCTCGGTGCCGGCCTCCCTACTCCGACGGGTACGGGCCTGTGCTATGGTGAGTCCATGCAGATATGCCCGATTGTATCCGTCAACGGGACGCAAGTCAATGATCTGAGCGGCTATTCTTTTGTGTGGAGCAACGGACATACGACGCAATGCATTGATACGGTGCCAAACGGCTTCTTTGCGGTGACTGTCACCGATCCGGACGGCTGTCAGGCCTCGGCGTCCGGGGTGCTCACCCAGAAGCCGCCCATCGTACTTAACACGACAATCACACAACCAACCTGCAGCGGAGTATCCAATGGTGTCATAGATGTACAGTTTTCAGGCGGCACTTCAGCCACGGGGGATTATAGCTTCCAATGGCAACACCTTCCAGGCTCAAACATGGCCGCCTCGTCACAGATATTTAATCTGGCTCCTGGTACATACTATATCACTGTCACCGATGACGATGGATGCACGGCGTCTGACTCGTTTACGTTGGCTTACGAAAAAGAAATATCACTTATGGCCACGGCGCAGAGCATCAGTTGCTACGGTAGCCAGGACGGACAAATCACCGCCAGTGCACACAACATCGGTGGCACGGAGGCCTTGCCCTACACCTTCACTTGGTCGCCGGCGGTGACCAACACTTCCAATCCCAATCCCAATGACGAAGTGGCATCCGATCTGGCGGCTGGTACTTATCAAATCATTGTATCGGATGCCGACGGATGTGTGGACACCACGACGGCGGAGGTCACGGAGCCGGATTCCATCACCATCGTACCGGACTCCATCCGGCACGAATCGTGCGGTACAGGTGGGGACGGACTGATCGCCATTACCGCAACGGGAGGCGCCGGAGGCATCACCTATGCCTGGAATACCACGCCGCCACAAAATACCAATATCATTGGGGGGCTGGCCTCCGGCACCTACACGGTGACCGTGACAGATATAAACGGTTGTACGCGTGAGACAAACTTTACCGTCAATCCGCCCACCCCGCCGGTCATCACAGGATTCAACAAAACGGACGTGACTTGTCCGACGGACAATGACGGCACGATGGAGCCGGTCGTCACGCCCGGCAACGGGACCAATCTCAGTTTTTCCTGGAACCAGGGCCAAAATACACCTTCTATATCAGGCCTCCAGACAGGCATATATAGTGTCACCATTGCGGATGAGTACGGCTGCACCGCCACGGCAAGCGACAGTATCGTCGCCACCGACGGTTTCTTTATTGCTAGTGATACTTTTATCCGGCCTACTTGTCCGGGCTTTGCGGACGGCAGCATCATTCTGACGGTCGCCGGGTCGGGGAACTACTCGTTCAACTGGGATACCGGCACATCCACGACAAACACACTGAGCGGAGTCACGGCCGGCACCTATAACGTGACCGTGGTGGACAATCAAAGTGCATGTCCCCCATTGACCGGTACCTACACCCTGCCCGATCCGCCGCATATCGTGCCCGTCACCACGTTGATACAGGGAGCAAGCTGCTATGATGGCTCGTTTCTGGATGGCAGCGCCCAAACTACCGCCGCCTATTCAGACAGTACATCCGGCACATTTACCTTTACGTGGCAGCCCAATTTCTATCAATGTCAAAACACGGACAACTGCACGGTAACCAATCTTGGGCCGGGGCAAGCCATCCTGACTGTGGACGATGGGACCTGCTCGGTCAATGATACGATCATCGTACCTGCGCCGGATTCCATCAAAATAGACTACACTACCACGCCGGCTTCGTGCTATCATTCCACGGACGGCGGAGCGACGGCCATCGCCACCGGCGGCACGCCGGGTACCAATCCGGACTACACGTATAGCTGGACACCGGGGGGACAAACCGGCCCCAACCTGACCAATGTGCCTGCCGGCAATTACACGGTATCTGTCACCGACGGCGTGGGATGTTCAGCTACTTTCGACATCGTCATTGACGAGCCGGACTCACTGGAACTTCTTGTGGATTTGACTAAGACCGTGGACGTGTATTGCTACGGCGACTCCACCGGCCAAATCGTTGTCCAGGCCGTGGGCGGCAATGGTGTCTATTCCTTTGACTGGTCACCGGATATATCTAACACCAATATTGCCAGTTTGCTGCCGGCGGGTGACTACAGTGTCACGGTCACCGACCAAAAAGGCTGTACCCAGTCGTTGGATTACACGCTCTCACAAAATGAGCCGATCGTCGCTTCACTGAATCCGGTCGAGCCCCCG